>JAKAZF010000299.1 GCA_021826605.1 Planctomycetota bacterium
CAGTCGCATGGGGGTACCGAGCGTTCAGACGGAAAAAAATACGGGTGCGGGATTATGGCGTAAGCCGTGGAATGATCAACTGCAAAGCAAATGGCTTGAAGCATTAGCCAATATTGTGCTTTCCAAGCCGTTTGTGGAAGCTATGACATGGGGAGATATTGTTGATTCCGATGGCGGAGCCGCGCCGGGCGGTGGGTTACTGGCCGCAGATTTAACCCCCAAGCCCTCCATGCAGACCTGGCTGGCGATGCGGCGCGCGGTTTTGGCGGTGCGGCAGGGGGCGCAAAAGACCCCGGCCGCAACTGCAGCGGCTCCGGTAAGCAAGGGCAGTGCCGGAAACTCCGCGTAAGCCAGATTTCCTGAAAAAAGAGCTGTAGATGAATGATTCAGTGGCGTGGTAACTCAACGGATCCGATGCTGAGTACATGCATGATTCCATCAGATCCCTTACATACTTCTGAACCACCGCGAGAGCCTTCATCGCCACCCACCTTTGTCAGCAGCCCGCCAGTCCCGTCTGATAAGGATTCATTGATTCTGGATCAAGGGGAATCTTTGGGGCCGATGGAATTGCCTCCGGCAGTTTTTTCGATCTGTGTGGTGGTTGGAGTACTGCTGCTCTGGATGGGTTACAGCCTCACGCAGCGGCCCGTGCCAAACCGGTTTTCCGCCACGTTTGCCGCCCGTGTAACGCAGACCAAAATTGATCCAAACACTGCGAGTTGGGCCTCGCTGGTAAGAATTCCGGATATTGGCCCCGCCAGAGCTGAAAAACTCCTGACCTGGCGCAAGGCGCATCAAACCGCGCCGTCACAAATTGTTTTTCATAGCCCCGCTGATTTGCGCCGCGTGCCTTCGTTCGGGCCTAAAACGGTTGCAAGTATCTCCAAATACCTTCGATTTCCATTATCTCAATCGTCCGGTCGCCCGGCCGTGGGGACGGGGGCTACCAGATAAGGCGTATCAACAACTCTCAGCCGCTCGCCACGCCCCGTCACCATCGTATCGCCAGAATGTCGGTTTGGCTTCCTCCATGGCGATCAGATGCACCCATTGATTTTTAACGAGCTTTTTTACCGTTGGCTCGGAGGAAATAATTGCATCCAGCCGCGCGCGGGGGGTTTCAACAATGACCAGAAGTCGCAGCGGTTCATGAACCCAGTTGCTTCCGTCATGGACTGATTCAAGCGGCAGCCCACACCGCAGGTCTCCCGCATTGCCGGCGCAAACGCCATGCGTGCCGACCACATTGTGAAGCAGTTTGCTGCCACTTCCAAATACGTCGTTATTGACGGTGGACGCGAAATATTGCATGTTGATCCAGTTCGCCACAACCATCGGCGCGGACAAGATCAGACGCAATACCGCCAGGTCCGGATCCTTGTTCCAATGGTAATCATGGAGAAATACCCGTCCATTTAAGTTTATTTTCCCGGTGCGCCGCCGCGGTGCCGCGATGAAGGCCGCATTTCCAGCCAGTCCCCATTCCGGTCGGATTTGCGCCCAGTCTGTGCTGCGGGCTTGGACCAATGCCTTCAACCTGGGAACTGTCATATCGGCGGGTGCCTTGATTCCCAAGGCCTCGCCGCGTTCCTGCCGCGTCCGATGGGAAGCGGTGCTTAATGCCTGTGCCAGTGCATCCATGTCGTTTAGATGCGATGGTGGAACCATGTGCGTATCCAGCAGTTCCACCTCGTCGGTGGTGGTATTGTGCATTGCCGCTATAAACCATGTATCGTCCGGAATGTCGATTTCGCGACTTCGCAGAGCCTGCCGCACTTCCAATTTGTTGAGCACTCCGGTTGCGATTCGCGCGTTGATATCGCCTCTGTGGCCACCGCAGGCACCGCAGTCCAGACTGGAACCGTATGGATTGTTGGTTGTGTCGCTGCCATGGCCGCAGATAACCACAAGCCTTGCAAACTGGTCCGTCAGTCCCATGTTTTTCAAAGCTCCGGCTGCGAGATTGACCTGTTGATCGATATTTAATCCGGCAGGCTCGGCGCAATTCAAGTCCGGTGCCAACAGCCGCTTCTGCGTTGCTTGGCGTTTCATGCCATCACCGGGCGTCCGTCGAAGCAAACCATCGGCCGCAAGTTTCGGTCCAAATGCCAGTCCGACGGCTTCGACAAAAGTAAAGCCCGTAATTGCCGACGACTTAAAGCTGCTCCATGCGTCATTAAGCGAATCCATGATTGCCTTGTTTTTCTTATATTGCAGCAGCTCCCGATCCGAGGCTCCGGGGAGGGACTGATGAACCTTAAAGGGTGGTTGAATCAGTACCGGGCACAACGGCGAGCCTTGGTCTTGTCCCAGTTCAACATATTGAATCGGAAAGCCGAAAAATCCGGCAAATCCAATAGTCTGGGTGCCGGGATACGAACTTTCCAGATGGCGGCGGAATCGTTCTGACCGCACATCAATACAGAAAACCGCCTGTACGCTCGGCCTTTTCTGGTTCTGCGGCCCGGATGTGCCGGCATTCATTTGCTGTCGGAGAGATTCCAATGTTCGCTCTTCATACGCCAATTCCACCGCGAGCATCCAGAGGTAGCCGATGCGGTAATACCGCTGTTGCGATTTGTTTACACTGCGTTCCGACACACCGTGTCCGTCGTGATGAAGGGTCCAGTCTGTCGTCGCGGTTAACGCCAAGGCTGCGTCGTAAGTGAGCCGTATGGCGAGAAGTTCCGGCAATTCCGGCGATACGGAATGGCCCCTTTCCTGCCAGGCGCGGTATTGAATATGGCCGCTCCAGCCGGAGACGTCCATCAGCAGTCGATGAAAGTAGTCGGTAAGCTGCCGATCGGCAATTCCCATGCGGTGGATCAGATACTCGATGGCCGGCTCGGCCGCGTCGGGTAATTGCGAAACCAGAGAGCGAAAGCCCGTAAGGCCCATAAGTTCCGCGGACGGATCCGTTTGGGCAATGGCTTTCCAGGCTGGAAACAGACTCTTGGATCGGTCGATCGGACAGATCAGCGCCTGGCCCCAGTCGTAATAGGCGGCGCACCATTTCGCGATTTCTTCAACGATCAAAATCCGCCATTGAATACCGGTTTTCTCTTCGGCCGCATCCGCCGCTGTCTGCACGCCGGCAGGCAGTTGTTTCCCGCCTGCAGCTTTCACCGTGGCATCGGGGGCTGTGTCGGTGAGCCAATGGGTCATCTCTGCTACCGTCGGTGGTTTGTAAAATCCGTCATGATTACCGGAATATCCCGCCGCCCCGATCTCAATTGCCCGTTTCAGGCAATGAACCGGTATTTCTCCAGCGGAAAATTTTTGGCCGTAATAGCTTCGGTCCATAATCATCGGCGTACCGGTTACGCGCTGTACGAGATTCATGGCGGATGGAAAGGGCATATCCATCAATCCGATGAATGGGTTAACTGCCACAAAGTTGCTTAATGGCCACAATGGGGCCATGCGGGAACAGGCATTCGACACCGCGGCTTGAACCGGTGCGCGAGCCTTGGTAGTGGCTTTGTCTGGAGCGGTAATGGGTTCAGATTTGAGCTGAGACATCAAGTGACTCCTTGAATTCGTTCGATTGTGATTCCAATTTTTGCCGTTCCGGTTCCAGCGGCCAGAGCACGCTCACCATGCGATTGGCCAGCGAACCGATGTAAAAGCCATTGGCGGTGTGCACATAGAAGCACCGCGACCGATCTGACTGAGGTGGTCGGCACAACTGCATCTGAATCCACGCCGCCGCAACAAACATCACCACCAGCAGCACGGGGAGTTCCGGTAGCGCGGTCATGGCGGCAAGTGTCTGCGGCGGAAGTGTCGATGCCAGCAGTGCGCTGATTCCCAGGTCCAGCGCGCAATACACCGTTGAGATCGCAAGAACGGATATTATGCCGATAACAGCAATGATATACGCCTTGGATTCGCGGTAGATCAGCGAGAATAATACGGTTAACGCCATTATCGCAATCGCCAGTAATGGCAGAAACGTCATCGATGCGCCGAACTGGTTAAGTGCCCAGGTGGCCGCAATAATCAGTATCAACGCAACCTGAAAAGATCGTGACATGATTGTGCCATGGACTGGTGCCCAATGTTTGGCCTGTTGCTTTCCGGGTGATCGGCCCACTGTGCTTCCGGAGGAAAGGAAGGCATGCGCCTTGTAAAGGGAGTGCGCCACCAGATGCAGTACCGCCAGACTGAATGCTCCCAGTCCGCATTCCAGCATCATGAACCCCATCTGACCGACGGTTGAAAACGCCAATGATCGCTTGATGCTGGTTTGTGCCATCATGACCGTCGAGCCGAAGATTGCGGTTACCCCACCGATTAACGCCAGTGCCGCCATCGCCTGGGGGCACAGTATCAGCAGGGGGCTAAGCCGGATGATCAGAAATCCGCCCGCATTGATAATTCCGGCGTGCATCAAAGCGGAAACGGGCGTGGGCGTTTCCATTGTATCAGGCAGCCAACTGTGGAATGGAAATTGGGCGGATTTAAGACATGCGGCCACGGCCAGCAGCATGTCCAGCAAGACAATCTCATGGGGATAAACATGGCTCGCGGTCATGGCGTGCGTCATATGGAAAATGACCGCAAAATTCCAACTGTGGAAAATCCGCAGCACACGGCCATGGCTCCCAGCAGGCATAAATCGCCCAGACGGCTGACTATAAATTTCTTTCGGGCGGCCAGAATGGCACCGGGGCGCTCGGCATTGAACGTCAGAAGTTGATGCAGGCTCAAACTCGTGGCCATCCACGCGACCGTGAACATCAGCAGGTTGCCGGAAATCAGCAATCCCAGCACCGAAG
>JAKAZF010000300.1:0-624 GCA_021826605.1 Planctomycetota bacterium
GTTCGGGCGTGGGCGTGGAAGGGTCTCCGTAAAGGGCGGCAGCATTGATGTAGGCGCTTTCACCGGAAGGAACGGTAAACCTGACATAATCAATCGAGTTTAATCCCAGGGTGGACGATCCGGATAAATGGATCCATGTGCCGCCAGCGGTACCATTCAGCAGATTTAATATTTGCGATTCGGTTTGGCCGGCAAAATCATTTATGTTGCCTGAAAACGGCGTGGCGGCCGCGTATTGGGGAGTTGTGCCGGAAGCTGCCGGTTGAGGCGAAACGAAGGTGTAACTGCCGGAGGTTACAACCGTGTCATCCACGGTGGTAAAGGCGTTGGTGGGGTTATCAAAGGTGATGGGCGCACCGCCATTGAGCGACACAAAGTGGGTGCCGTCGGCGCTTACGCTTACAATCGCTTCCGATGGCGTGGAAAGGGTAATCGGGCCGGTGCTGGGGGCCTGTGGCTGGCCACCGGGCGTACCATTAGCATTTATTAAACCGACGGAAGAATAAACGCCCAGGTAGGCACCTGTACTTAGAATGACGGGCGCGGCGAATTGCAGCGTCAGGGCACCGCCGGCTTTGACGGTTGTCAGCACCGCCGGATAACTGCCGCTGGCCGTCTGGGGGT
>JAKAZF010000300.1:634-4763 GCA_021826605.1 Planctomycetota bacterium
GGTATGGCGGAAAGAATGGGTCGATGGCGTAGCCGCCCTCGGAGGTGGCAAAGTGGCCAATGGACCCGTTGGGATTAAGGACAGTTGCACCGGCACTATTGGGGCCGGAATAACTGGCCACGGAAGAGGCGAATTCCGTAGTGGTGGCCGCGGAAACGGCAACTGTCGTACAGGTGCTGGCGGCCAAGGCGAGGACCAATGAAACGTTTGCGGAAAAGCGGTGCATGTAGAGACTCCTTAAAAAGATGCACAACTGGCCATGGACCCATCACGAACCATTGCGCAGGTAGAGATGCGCACGTTCTAAAGGCCCGGCCAAAAACGAATTAAAAACAACCAATCGCGACCCTGCGTCCCAAACTCGCGAGGACAAATCGGGTCGTCATCAGGCAGGTCTTCTGGCTTAGGGCAGCAAGGGGGAGCAGCCTTCCCAACAACAACCGCGGCCCTCGGGACGAGGACGTTAACCGGCGTGCGCCGGTGCGGTCGGGTTTAGTGGCTGCGCCCGATGGATTGCCCATCACAGCGGCGCGTCCGCGGCGGAATTTAACCGCCTTCCCTTTTCACTCGCCAACGTGGCGAGCACCTGACGGGGAAGAGGATAGCATTTTTCTGCGGGATGGCAAGCGAACATTTTTCGCGCCGCGTGTTTGTACAAATTTTGTGCAGCTTTGACAGACTTTCCACCGCCGCGATATATTTGCTCCTCGGGTGGACAATCGAAAGATTGAAAGGCGGGGCGACTTAACATGCCCAAAATAATCATTCCCAATAAGGCGGGTAAGCGCGGTATCGGTGCGGGTGTCTGGAATCTGGGTGCGGGGCGCGATCCATTTGGCGGGCCGACGCGGCCGGAAATTCCGATCCTTGATCGGCTTGAATTATTGGCCGCTGCGGGCATCACGTATATTGAAGCGCATGATGTTGAAATTACTGCCAGCGACGTGCCTGAAGCAAAAAAATTAATGAAACGATTCGGCTTGCAGATGGGCATGTATACGCCATCGTTTTTCGCCGACCCGGTGTTTAAGGACGGGGCCATGAGCAGTAATGATACGGCGGTCCGCGACTTGGCGTTGCTCAACGCGATTAATGCCGTGGATGTGACGGTTGATCTCGGTGCGCAGGTCATGGTGTTCTGGAATGGGCGGGAGGGGTTTGATTTTGTATTGGCCAAGAATGGGCGGGATTCATTTCAACGCATGGTGGAAGGCTTTAACGCGGTGGGAAAATACGCCCTGAAAAAATATGGTAAAAACAGCCCCCGGTTTGCACTTGAGCCGAAGCCCAATGAACCGCGTGCGAATATGTACCTGAGCAACGTGGGGGAAGCGCTGTATCTGATCAGCCGATTGGATCCGGCGGTACAGCCGCTATTTGGCATCAACCCTGAAACGGCACACAGTCGAATGGCTGGGCTTGATTACCTGTGGGAAGTGGAAATGTGCCTGGAGGCGGGGAAGCTGTTTCACATACACCTCAATTCGCAGGATACAACGCGCTACGATCAGGACCTGCCGTTCGGCTATACCGAACCACTGAAAGACTTGGCGCTGTGCGTGGTGCTTCAAGACGCCAAATGGGATGGGATTTTGGCGTTTGATGTCAAAGCCCCGCGAACCGACAGCACGCAAGACATTGCCGACATCCTGCATGTCAGCGCGGCCAATCTGCAACGGTTGTGGAACCGGGCGCTGAAGGTGGATCGCCGCAAAATTGCTAAATTCAGGACGAATCAACAGTACACGGCGCTGGCGGGCTATCTGACTTCATGCCTGTATTAGCCTTCGTAGACTGGCCCGGTCGCAATCTTCATAGCACTGGTTTTACGGATAACCGATAATCGCCATCTGAGCGACAATTTCGGGCGAGTCAAAAACAGCGTTTTCCACCTTTGTGATTCATGATTCGCAGGTGCCTTCTGCAAACGGCAAGGATTGACGCTGTTATCGGCATCGTGGGGAAGAGGCCGTAGTAAAAAATAGCGGCGACATGCCAAGGACGCACTGCCCGGACGCCGTTTCGTTGAGGTGGGCCACCCCGTGATGTGTTTTTTGGAAAGGGAATATCATGTCGCGTCTGAACCCGTATATTGTTTTATTAACGTTGATTGCTACCTTGGGCGGACTTTTATTCGGTTACGACACTGCCGTCATTTCGGGCGCGGTCAGCAGCCTTAAGTGGTACTTCATAAGGCCGCGTCATCTTAGTACGGACGCCGCGAGTACCTTGCTGGGATTTGTCACATCCAGTGCCCTGATCGGTTGTGTGTTGGGAAGCATAATCGGCGGCTGGGTGAGCACGCATATTGGCCGAAAGGGAGGATTGGTCATAGCGGCGGTGCTGTTTTTGATCTCGGCGTTGGGGGCGTCGGCACCAGAATTCATGTTTGCACCGATAGGCCATGGCGGCCCGACATACATATGGAATTTTGCAGCGTACCGGATCATTGGCGGTGTGGGAGTGGGGCTTGCGTCGATGCTGGCCCCCATGTACATCGCGGAAATTGCGCCGGCGCGAATCCGCGGCAATCTGGTGGCGTGGAACCAGTTGGCGATCATCTTTGGAATGCTTGTCATTTATTTCGTCAATTATGCCATCGCAAGCCATGGAAGCACTGCGTGGCTTCATAAAATCGGATGGCGTTACATGTTTTTATCCGGCAGCATTCCGGCTGCGGCATTTTTACTGCTGCTTTTTATGGTGCCGGAAACACCGCGCTATCTGATGCTTAAAGGGCGCGAGGACAAGGCCCGGGCGGTGTTGTCGCGGCTTGTGCCCGCTGAAGAGGGCGACCGGGAAATTGCCGACATACGGGCGTCACTGACCGAGCACCACTCCGGCAAGCTGTTCTCTTTTGGGGCGCTATTAATAGTCATCGGCATCATGCTTTCAATTTTTCAGCAGTTTGTCGGCATCAATGTGGTGCTGTATTACGCGCCAACTATTTTTAAGGGTCTGGGCATGACCACCGATGCGTCACTGCTGCAAACGATAATTGTCGGAGCAGTCAATTTGCTCTTTACCATTGTTGCAATATTGACGGTTGACCGATTGGGACGCAAGCCGCTGCAAATTATCGGTGCGGTTGTCATGGCAATCAGCATGATAGCATTGGGTGCCAACTTCATGTTTCATGGTAAGGGCGTCATTGCCCTGTTGAGCATGCTGATCTACATTGCCGGTTTTGCACTTTCATGGGGGCCGGTCACCTGGGTGCTGCTGAGCGAGATATTTCCGAATCAGATACGTGGCAAGGCGATGGCCGTAGCGGTTGCTGCGCAGTGGATTGCCAATTATTTAATTAGTTCGACATTTCTGATCTTGAACAACAACCCCTATCTCATAAAGACATTTAATCATGGTTTCGCCTATTTCGTTTACGGGATCATGAGTATTCTTGCGGCTGTGTTTGTCTGGGCGCTGGTGCCCGAGACCAAAAACAGATCGCTGGAGCAAATGCAGCATCTTTGGATAAAACCCGGATCGGCCAGTCCTGACCAATAAACTTAGCATCCGCCGCCAAGGCAGTATCAACGCCCCGGATGGAATCCGGATGGAATCCGCATGGCACAAATTGCGATGGCTTTGGCCGCCGTCGTTTGTCACATATAATCCAACCCTGCAGGGCTTTGCTGTCTTCAAGACGCCAAGGCTGTAGACCAAAGCGTTTTGACCGGAATGAAGCGTGAAACAGGTATATCTTGAAACTTTTGGCTGCCAGATGAACGTGCTCGACAGTGAGTTGGTCGAAGGGCAACTGCGTGCGCTGGGCTATCAGTTTGTATCCAAACCAGAGGCGGCCGACATCGTGCTGTACAACACATGCTCGGTGCGGCAAAAGTCGGAAGATAAGGTTCTATCACGATTGGGTTTAATGGGCATCCGAAAGCAAACCGACCCCAACCTGCTGGTGGGTGTCATCGGCTGCATGGCAGAGCGGGACGGCGGCGCGTTATTCAAACGCATGCCACAGGTAGACCTGCTTTGCGGGCCAAGCGAGCTCGACAGGCTGCCCACCCTGCTGGAAAATGTTTATAAGACGGGGCGTCAGCAGTCGGCTTTGGCGGGAAATACCTCGCGTCGCAGTGCGCTTGCGGCCGACCTGGACGATGACCACATGGAGGCG
>JAKAZF010000301.1 GCA_021826605.1 Planctomycetota bacterium
TCTTTGCCGTGTGCCCCCATGCGGATAGGAGCAGCAAGGCGGTGCGATCGGGTGTGACCGGCTCGGCGTTGCATAGAGCTTCATGCAGGGCACGAAAAGCATATTGACTCACAGCATCCAGCGCGTTGATGGTCAATTCCAAATCCGGAAATCGCGATGTGGTCGCATGCGCGGGCAATACATTGGAAATAGTGACATCGGCGTTACCGATAAGCCTTTTCACCACCTGACTTAAAGCACCGGCATTGGTGAATTGATCACTGTAAATTCCCCACCCGCAGAGCGCCATTTTTGCTGCCATCATGCGAATTGCTCTCCCTTCGTGGCTGTTTGGGCATGCCGTGAGAATACCAGTGCGGTATTATTTCCGCCAAAGGCGAGGTTGCAGGATAGCGCCGTTGCAATGGATTTAAAGGTTGTGGTGCGCACCAGCGGCAGATGAATTTGCGGATCCGGATCAACCGCCCCGGCATTTGCCGGCAAGACCCCATGTCGCAAAGCCAGCAGACAAATCGCCGCCTCAATAGCTCCGGCGGCGCCAAATGTGTGACCGGTAAGGCGCTTGGTCGAACTTACCGGCGGAATGGCCGGAGACGATTCGCATAATTGTGCGATAGCAACAGCTTCAGTGGCATCGTTATCATACGTGCCGGTGCCATGAGCATTGATGTAATCAACCTGCTGTGGTGTAAGGCCGGCCGCATGCAGGGCCTGGCGCATGGCCCGCACTGCCTGCGTCGCAACCGGTTCCGGCTTGGTGATATGATATGCATCACATGTGGCGGAAAAGCCCTGGATATAACCGATCGGCTCGACTCCACGCCGCTGCACACTTTTCATGGACTCCAACACCAGCATGGCCGCCCCTTCTCCAACCGTGATTCCCGGTCGATTACGATCAAACGGCCGGCACCCATGCGGGGCGACCAGACGCAAGGCATTAAATCCAGAAATCAACAATTGACAAATCGCCTCGCTTCCACCGGCCAGCGCCAGATCGCAACGGCCCGCATGAATCGCATCACAAGCTGCGCCGATGGCCATTGCGGAACCCACGCATGTTGTGAGGTTCATATAACCCGGTCCCGAAAAGCGGTGTCGGCGGTAGAGCAGTGACAGCACTTCATACGGCTGCATTCGCCGCATGAGATCCAAATCCGCCGCGTCGGCATTAAGCCGGTACTGCTGGTAGAATCGCTCTGATAAATCCATACCGCAAACCGTGGTCGCGATAAAGCACCCCATCGGCGGATCAGTTGAAATCTGAAATTTCGGCAAATCGGCATTTTGCAATGCCTGATCGGCGCTGACACATGCGAGTTGCTGCGTGCGCGACAGTTTACGCCACAATCGATCTGGAATATCGTCGGGCCGTTGAATATCCGGGCACCGCGCAACATGAATATGCCGCAACGCGGCTGGAAGAGGCCCATCCCATGGCCCAAGCACATCCGTGGCGGAAACGATCCCCCGCCATGATTCGTCCGTCGCAGATCCCTGTGCGGTGATCATTCCGATGCCGGTTACTGCTATTGGCTGAAAATGAGATACTGAGTTCATCGGCTACCGGCATAGGGCGTTGCTGAAGTCGGGGTCAATTCACCTGCTGGAGATTTTGAAGCCGCGGATTCATCCTTTTCACATTGAGCCGATTCGACACAATCCGAATCGGGGATCGTTTTTGGAACAGCGGATTGCAGCATCTGAATAAGCGGGTTGGTCAAATCCCAGACATAGCCCGCAAGAATGCTGATAATGGCTTTGCGCATAACGGGATTTTTATCCGAGGAAAAAAAGAGGTTCCGAATCAGATCGCGCTGATAAAACCGTTCGACAAACGCCTGGAATACCCGCGTGGCCGCGTCCATATCAGCCTGATACTGCCGCAAAGCGCCCTGATCGCCGCGTTGCAATACCGCATCAACAGCATCCGCCGCTCGGGCCGCGGAGCTTATTGCCAGATGCACGCCACTGGAAAATATCGGATCAAGAAAACCGGCCGCATCGCCGATCAGAACATGATGTGGTCCAAATTTTTGGCCGCAATGGTAACTGTAATCGCCGGCCGCACGATAAGGTGCCAGCACCGTCGCCTGTGCCAGTCGCCGATGCAGGCATGGCGATTGTTGTATCGCCGCGAAAAGCTGCTGTTGCAAATCCAGGCTCTTCTGCACCGCCGCACGTTTTAATACCACACCGACGCTCGTGCTGCCATCGCGCAAGGGGATAAACCATATCCATCCGCCGTCAATGATGTGCATGGTTAAATACTGGCGTTCAAACGGATCGGCCGATTCAGGTGCGGGAATATCGGAGAAGTAATTATAAACAGCCAGCCGACCAAAGTCTGGAAGCATTTCCTGATGACCCAGTTTCCGAGCCATCAAGGCCGCCTGACCGGTGGCGTCAATGACAAAATCGCAGGTGTGCGTTTCACCGCTCCGGTCCTGAATCTGCACCGGAGTCTGCTTTTCGGTCAGGGACACAATCGCAGAGTTTTCATGGATTCTGCAACCACGCTGTTGCGCGATATCACGTAATTGCAGGTCAAAGATTTCCCGGATGACATTAAAGGTTGGTGGCGGCGTTGCGTCCGTTGGCAAAGCGAAACCGAATACCTCCAAGCGCTCAGCAACAGGATCGAAAAACCGGGCCCCAAATTTACCTTGATGATGAGCCTGCATGTACGCGCCATCCATGCCGATGCTCTGCAAAATACTCATGCTGGCAGGAAGCAGTGATTCCCCAATATGATGGCGCGGGTGCTGGTAACGGTCGAAAATAGAAACCGAATATCCGCGGGCCGCCAGCAAGGCACCGGCAACCGCCCCGCCGGGACCGCAGCCGATAATGGCAATATCGCTGTGATTTTTCATAATCCCATTTTCCGCGTAAACCACGGGTTAATCAAGTTGCACGCTTCTGATACAACCCCTGCTCACGAATATAGGCCATAACCGCTTCGGGAAGCTGATCGGCAACCTGCTGCCCTCGCGCCAAACGCTGCCGAATAGCCGTTGCGGAAATGGCGTATTGCGGAATATCGAGAATGTTCGCGATCACTTTTTTCCAAAGATCGTCGCGAATGTATCCCGGAGGCTTAGCGGGCACGTCAAAGCCGGGGCGCGGCAGCACGGCTATGAACGTTGATTCAAGAATGGCATTAATTTCCTTCCAGGTGTGCAGAGCCGCCAACTGATCCGCCCCTATTAATAAGGTCAGTTCATCACCGGGCCGGTCGCGCCGGAAAATGGTCAATGTATCAATGGTATAGCTTGGCGGCGGGCGCAAAAGTTCCACCGCGGAAACTTCCATGGCGGGATCCGCACCAATGGCCAATTGCAGCATTCGCAGGCGTTGTTGCGGAGCGGATGCGGTAATCGCCGGCGACAACTTATGCGGTGAGGTATTTGCCGGCACGAACACAATTCGATTCGCCTGCAATAGCCTCAATGCCGCCCGCGCGGTTTGCAGGTGTCCATAGTGCACGGGATCAAAGGTACCGCCAAAAATTAATATCTTCGCCATCACCATTGCTCATATTGCGGGTAACTCCTACACTGTCACAACGTCTTCGGCGTACGCCGAAGACGATTTTTGGGAGCCGCCAATGCGCATTTATACCCGCCAGGGAGATCAGGGCCAAACCACTTTATTTGACGGGAAGCGTGTGAGCAAGGACCATTTGCGTCTTGCGACGTACGGCACCGTCGATGAATTAAACAGTTGGCTGGGAATGGCACTGTCCGTATGCCGCCATGAGCCGTTGCGGATGATGTTAAATCAACTGCAACATCACTTGTTTGATCTTGGTGCCGATCTGGCTACGCCCCTGGACTCACCCAATAGCGGTCTGGTCAATCGTATTGAGTTGCGGCATGCCGCGGAAATGGAAAAGCAGATCGATGCTGTCACCGCGGAACTTCCGCCCTTGAAACAGTTTATTCTCCCCGGGGGTTCCCCACTGGCAGCACATCTGCATGTAGCGCGAACGGTCTGCAGACGGGCGGAACGCCACTTAGTGGAACTGATGCGTGAAGAAAACACCGGTGAAGCGCCGTTGATTTATCTTAATCGGTTAAGCGATCTTCTTTTTGTATTGGCTCGTTTAGCGAACAAACTCGATGGTCACGCGGAAACGCCCTGGCAAAAACACGCGTAAGTGTCAGACTATGCTTGCGCAACGGTCCTCCACAGGATTTGTCATCGCGGAATTGTCAACGCGGATGCGGACGGTACATGGTCTTATCTGCATACTGTTGAATTAATGCGTTTTGCATCAATTCAACGGCTTTCCGCAACGCATCGGGATTGCCTGCGGGAATATTGCCTGCAGGCATGTTGCCAGAGGTCAGCCGATTTATTTCCAGCCGAAGGGGTGTATGACTTGTAACATGCGGCGACTACTGTTTGATCAACACCATGGAGTGCAATGTGCGACGCCTTGTAACCGAGCCATTGGGCAATCAGGTGTTATGGAAGTGGTTGCTGACACCGGCTAAAGCCGGATTGTCAGCTCATTATTCAGCTGCACTTGCCATATTTTTTCTTACCATATTTCTTTTTGATCTTTTTCTTTTTCATATTAAGGCTCGATTCCATCTCAATGATTTCTTAACCGGCTACACACCCGAGTTAATTATTATGCTCAGCAAGGTAGCAGCTTCGGCCAGTACCGTCAAGCCCGGCCGAGACGCGTGGCACTCGGATGAGCCTGAGCGCGCGCCGGTTACGGCACTTGACCCGGTTGCAGCTC
>JAKAZF010000302.1 GCA_021826605.1 Planctomycetota bacterium
GCTGCGCTGATGCTTTCGGTGGCCGCGCTGTATTTTGCTGAAACGCGGCTGGCCACCGCGGATTCGGTGATGATCTTTTTCACCACCGTGTGCATGGGTTGTGTCTGGGAAGCCTGGGATTCACAGACCGCGGATGACGGCGTACCGAAATTGCGCCCGCGCGTTGATCGCATTCTCGAATCCGGCGGCGGCGAGATTCTCAATGAATCCTATGTCGGTTCGCACGGGCATGTGTCAATCGGTGTGGTGCTGATTTTCTGGGCATCAATGGCGGCGGGCATCATGACCAAGGGTGTAACGCCCATTTTTGTTCTGGCCACGATGATAGCGCTTTCGCTGACCACCGGCCGCGCGGGTAACGTATGGCACCAATGGTGGAAGAGTCCGGCGCTGGATCGAATGATACATCTGCCGGAACTGATTTATACGCTGCTTCGCAAAGGCAATTGGTCCTGGTGGCGGCGGTTGCGTCCACTGCTCGGATTTGCCATTCTGATTCTTCTGGTACTACCCTGGTTTATTGCCGCGTGGCATGCGACACATGGCAGGCTTATCGAAGAAATGATCAACCAGAATCTTGTCAAACGAACCACCGGCGCTCTGCAGGGGCATGGTGAGCCGCCCGGATTTTATCTTCTTGTAATCTGGGCTATTTTCTGGCCATGGAGTGTGCTGCTTGTACCCGCGGCCTATCATGCCATAAGGCGTGTGCGCGGCAAGCTGGTGATGTCCATTGATCCGTCGCCCTATCAATTCATTCTCGCATGGGTGATTCCATCGTGGCTGATTTTTGAGTGTATTGTGACCAAAATGGTGGAATATGTGCTTCCACTGTTTATCCCGCTGGCGATTCTTTGTGCCGATACGCTTATTCAAAGCTGGCATCGAATGACCGATGTGCTTGCACCCAAATGGTTTGCCGGCGCGCGATGGGTCTGGATGGCAATATGGCTGGGAATGGGGATTGGTACCGTGGCGGCGGGATGGATGCTCTTTGCACCACATCATCCGAAGCAGTTTTATCATCTCATTCCATTGGCGGCGGCGCTGATAGCCACGGGTGCGGCTGGAGCGATTTCCTGGAATCGGCCGGCATGGCCTTATGTGACTGTATTATGCTTCGGCCTGACGTTAATGATTGCGGATATTGCAACATTGCCAAGCATCAAAGCTTTACAGTTAAGCAGGGACGCCGGACAACAGATGCGGCGGTTGCGCGCGGAGGGCTTTTCGCTCGGGGCGGTTGGCTATACGGAGCCAAGTCTGGTGTTTTACGCCCGTGGGAATGTTCATCTGTTTTCCAGTCCGCAGGCAGTTTTGCGACAGGTTGAATTCAACGTAAACGGATCGCCGGCCCGGGTGATCCATAATCGCTATTGCATCGTGGCTGATCGCCGCGCCATGAATTATTTCGCGAGTCATCATGTTCGCTATTATGTGTGGGACTGGTTCACCGGCTTGAAGCTCGCTAAAGGGCGACCGGTACGCATTACTTTACTTACAAACGTTGATCCATGGCCGAAAACCCGCACCGCGGTCCGACCGGGAAAAATGAAGTAGTCCTTGCCATTTTCCCGCCTACAATACATATGTTCCGGCAGGTAAAGCTGGCTGTCACCGGAGCCGGAAGATAATAAATTGCCAGGTAGTGTTAAAGGGTGCATCATGACCGAACAGGTAAACGTCGCAAAGTCCGCGGTTCCTCCCCATAATCGTCTGGGAATTAACTACCGGGATATTCCACGAAGAAAAATATCCAGCTTGATTATCGACGCCCATACCCATACGCGCGACCCGGCGCTGACACGGGAGTTTCTGCGCGCCGCCGATGCATACGGTATCGGTAAAATCTGGACGATGGCTCCATTGGAAGATGTTGATGCGTTACGTGAGGCATTTCCCGGCCGGTTTGAATTTATCGCCATTCCAAAATGGCAGAATCTGGGGCCGGGGGAGGATTTTATCAAAGAATGGCGGCGCAGAATTGACGCGTTCTACGCCCGCGGCTCGCGCCTGATTAAATTTCATAATGCTCCGGGCACGCAAAAGCGCATGGGTATGAATCTGGATCATCCGGAAATGCAGAGCATCATGCGGCAGGCTTATGAATTGGGCTACCATTTCATGACCCATGTCGGTGATCCTAAAGCGTGGTTCGGTCCGGGAAAAAAATACGATCCGAAGGATGGACATAAAAGCTACCTTGAACAATTCGAAATGCTCGACCGTATGCTGGAAAAATATCCGGATCGTGTGCATCTCGGAGCTCATATCGGCGGCAGTCTCGAAGAATTGGACCTCCTGCAGCGTCGTCTGGATCGCTTTCCACATTACATTGTCGATTCCAGTGCCACCAAGTGGATCGTGCGCGGAATCGCCGAGCAGCCCTTGGAGCCGGTGCGCGAATTCTTTATCCGCAACCAGGATCGCATTCTTTTTGGCAGTGATCTGGTCGTGGGTGAAAAATATGATTTTGATCATTATGCCAGCCGTTATTGGGTGCATCTGCAACAGTGGGAGACATCCTATCACGGCGAGTCGCCGATTGATGATCCGGATGCCGCCAACGGCGTACCATATTTGCATGGCTTGAATTTACCGGCGGCGGTGCTGGAAAAGCTGTATCACATCAACGCGGAAAAATGGCTTTTCGGAAAGGTTCTGGGAAAAGCACCGCAGCCGGAATCGTTGGCCTGATATCCGATCGTGGTGAGATCATGGTGTCAGGAAGTTTGCCCGCGGCTTGGTGACGGGTACAATAGTGTGAACATATGGTGCGTAACGGTACGCGGGCATTGATGGGCGAATAAGCTAAGCATATTGACATTACCTGTGTGGTAATTTCTATGCACGAGCTTGACGTGTGAAAACCACAATTTGTTGAACAGCGTTCAACGCGTGAAGACAATGTTGTGGATTTTTTTCAGGCGAGATAAGCGCTATGGCTCGTGTGGTTATTCTCGGTGCCGGTATTGCGGGACATACCGCCGCGCTGTTTATGCGGCGCAGACTACCCCGGCAACATCAGGTAATCGTGGTATCGCCTAAAGATATTTACAACTGGATTCCATCAAATATCTGGGTAGGTGTGGGAGCGATGAAATCCAGCGATGTCATTGTGCCCTTACGCCCGGTTTACACCCGCCTGGGAATTGAATTCATACAGGGTAAAGCGGTCGAACTTTATCCGGAAGGCTTGGCTGCGGATGCCAAAGCGGAACCTTCGGTAATGGTGGAACTCACCTCAGCGGACCACCAGGGTGTTCGGCAGCAGGTTGTTTACGACTATCTGATTAATGCCACGGGGCCCAAGCTGAACTTCGGCGCTACCGTGGGCCTTGGTCCGGAAGCCTATACCCAATCGGTGTGCACGCATGAACACGCGGCCAGGGCGGCATCGGCATTTCTGGCATGCATTGCGGAAATGAAAAAGGGAGTAAAAAAAACATTTGTCATCGGTACCGGGCACGGCACATGTACCTGCGAAGGTGCGGCATTTGAGTATGTACTGAATGTGGAATTTGAACTCCGGCGCCATGGGGTGCGGAATCAGGCCACCGTCATATTTATTACCAATGAGGCGCAATTAGGTGATTTCGGCGTTGACGGAATGTATTTCAAGCGGGGCGGGTATGTTGTTCACAGCCGCGTGTTTGCGGAATCACTGTTTGTGGAGCGCGGCATTCAATGGATTACCGGAGCACATGTTCAAAAAATTGAGGTCGATAAAATCTATTGCGAAACCCTGGACGGTGAAACCCATGAAACGTCCTACGATTTTGCCATGCTGTTACCGCCCTTTACCGGCAGCGGCATGCGGGCATTCAACCGCGATCGGCAGGATATTACGGCCGATCTTTTTGTTCCCAGCGGTTTTATGAAAGTGGATGCCGATTACAGCAAAAAGGAATACTCACACTGGAGGGCCGCGGACTGGCCCCGTACCTATCAGAATTCGAAATACAGCAATATCTTCGCCGTTGGAATTGCGTTTGCTCCGCCGCATCCCATTTCAAGGCCGCGCACAAGTGTAAAAGGCACGCCGATCTCACCGGCTCCTCCGCGCACCGGTATGCCCTCCGCCATCATGGGACGGGTGGTCGCCAATACGATTGCTGATCGCATTATGGGGCCCGGCGGAAATGTAGTGAAGACCGCTTCGATGGCGGAATTGGGAGCGGCGTGTGTGGCATCCGCCGGAGCCAATTTCTGGTCCGGCACCGCGGCATCCATGACCATGTTTCCCATTGTTCCGGATTTTGAAAAGTTCCCTGAATATGGCCGCGATTTAAAGTTTACATTCGGTGACATTGGCTCCGCCGGTCATTGGATTAAAAAAATACTGCATCATATGTTTATCTATAAAGCCAGGGCCAAAGCTCTATGGTGGTTGATTCCGGAGTAATGCAATGAAAAGTGATGATTTGGTCCCGTTCGCTCCGCGCCCGACAAGAGCCACACGCTTCTTTCGCACGTTCATGCCGTGGCAGTTCGTCAAGTTTATATCCATTAACCTGAAGATGCTCCGCATGATTCTCAGGTCACATTAGTTTGTCGGTGGCGGTGCCCGGCCAATAATATGCATGGTTGATGAATCGTGAAGCCGCGATAAAATAGCTTAAATGGATAAACATATACACAATAATATTCCTTCGGCACAAACGGGGGTTGGAAAGCAAGTCGCCGCGGCGGGCCATTGGCTTGACTGGCGGCAACTCTGGGGGCAGCGGCAGATGATTATCGCCGGCCTAGAT
>JAKAZF010000303.1 GCA_021826605.1 Planctomycetota bacterium
CTCCTTACCTATATATCGCCGCCGGAATGCGTATTTGTTTAATTGCCAAGAGGCATTGTACGATTTTGAGAAGTTTTTGCGATGAGATTGGCCGATTATGGCATCGGCCAATCCTTGCTATTAATAAAAGCTTCCGGCGTCATAACGGAAACGCTACACTCTTGAAAATGGCGTAAATCGCGGGTGACAATCGCTATGGCACCAGCCTGCAAAGCGCAATGATATTGCACGGCGTCTTCAAAATCGAGCAATGGCGCGGCAAGAGCCTCGTCGATGACCGCCCGATCCACGGGCAGCACTTTGAAGATATCTCGCACCAACCGGATTCCCCGCAGAGCCGTCGTGTGGTTCGCGGCGCGACGCAATAGGTAGTATAGTGTGGTGATACTTGTCGCTGATACCAGACCGTCAACTGATCCTGTCTCGACGAGTGCCCATAGTGCCGCCGACGCCGCATAATGTGGCTCGCGACGGGCCAGCACGTCAAGAAGCACATTTATGTCGATCAGAACTTTCCGACTCACCGGCCATATCTCTCAACCAGCGCGTGTTCAATGAGTTTGCGATCTGATTTTCCGCGCGGCAGGCGGATGATTCCCGTAGCCCGCCGTGTCAGGGGTGCCAGCTTGGATGGCTTGCCACCAGCGTCTAAGGAGCGAATGAATTGACTGAACAAATCCGACACGCTGGTGCCGTTGAGCGCGGCGATCTTTTTTGCAAGATCAATTACTTCGGGATCAGCGCTAAGGGTGAGCTTCGACATTAACCTTACTCCGGACACGCATTCCAGTAGTTCGACTATACGCATCAAAGATTTATCAGGCAAGTCATCGGTCGCCCCTGGGAGCCTGCCCATCCCGCCCATTACTCCTAGGTAATCGATGGCCGATACAGGCTGGTGCTGAATGCTTTTTTATATTCCGTCCAGGTGGAATCTTCGGTTGGGGCGGCAACCGCATCCAGGGCCATTTGAGTTTTGGCATCCAGGTTATCAATGAGATTCACCAGAATGGCTTCCGGCGTTTTGGGAAGTACCGCCGCCCCAAACTCCGGCAACCCATGATGCGAGAGAATAATATGCTGCAGAACCATCAGCAGATCCTGCCGAAACGGTCGTCCCTGTTTTTCCGCCAACACTGCTGCCCGCTGGTTAATCCAGAGCGTTCCCAGAGCAATATGGCCGACGAGTTTGCCCATATCCGTGTAATCAAACATAAACTCATACGAAAGTTCCGCGGTTTTTCCAATGTCATGAAGAAACAGCCCTCCGAGAATCAGATCCTGATCAATATCGGGATAGCGCGGGCATATTACCACCGAAAGTTCCAGCAGGCTTAGCGTGTGTTCCAGCAAACCGCCCAGCCACGCGTGGTGCATGGATTGCGCCGCCGGGGCCAGGCTGAACCGCGTCATAAATTCCTTATCATCAAGAAAACTGTTCACCAGGGCGGCAACGTCTTTGTCCTTAATAGCGGATAGTATTTCCCGCAGTCTGGCGACCATGGCGGGAATATTTTTCTGGGTCTTTTTTATAAAGTGGCCAAGGTCCAGCTTGTTGGTGTCCGTGATCGGAGCAACGGTTTCAGCCACCAGTTGCAGATGCCCCTGATAACTTTCCACGCGTCCACGTACATGAACAAAACCCTTGGCAGGGAGTTTTTCATAAACCTCCTTGGATATATTCCACATACGGCAATGCACTTCGCCGGTGGCGTCCGCGCAGGTGGCCTTGAGGTAGAGCTTATTGCTGACGGTATTACCCATTTGTTTGCCGGAGATCAGGAAGGGCTGATCAATCACATCCCCCTCACGCATTTGTGCTACACCAATTCTGGCCATGATATTTTCAGCTCCTGCAGAACGCTTCCATTAACACATCCAAGAAGGTAAGCGATTTAGTGATCATAAACAACTCGGCGGCGGCAAAAGCCGGCCGTCCGGGCGTGCCAACATTTCCGGGTGGCACCGGAATAACAATAAATCATCGGCGGATCATACCGTTGTGCCGTGGGGCGGCGGGATACTTATGGGATGCGTTCCACCCCCGGCAGAGCCGGCGGCTATGTGATGCTTTTCCGCACGGCCGTGCGGCACGGAAATATTTCCATGCCGGGTGCGTGTATTTGTCCTATGCGGGCCATTGCGGTTATTCTTCGCGTTATGTTCGACGCTGACATTGACCGAATTCTACTGACGCATACCGCCATCGCAAGGCGCGTTGGAAAAATCGCGCGCGACATTGCCCACGCATACGGAAACCGCGAAGTTGTCATTGTGCCGGTGTTGACCGGATCCATGATCTTCATGGCTGATCTGATACGTCGTCTGCCGCTGAAAATGCGGATTGATGTGGTCGCCGTTTCGAGCTATCCCCATCGGAGTACGGCCAGTCGCGGAGCGTCGATCATGTTTCCCGGATCGCTGGCAATGAAAGGTCGCGAGGTCCTGATTATTGATGACATATTGGAAAGCGGCCAGAGCATGGCGGCTGTGGCGAAGCTGATGCGGCGGCGTGGAGCCAAATCCGTAAAGACCTGCACCCTGCTGCGTAAACCGCAGGCGATTGAAAAAGGCCTGGAAGCCGATTTCATGGGCTTTGACATTCCGGATGAATTCGTCGTGGGTTATGGCATGGACTACAACCACTATTATCGTAATCTTCCGTATATCGCGGTGTTAAAAGCCAAAATATTTTCTTCCCATCACTAATTGTAACCCCATTCAATTAAACGGCTTATAACATCATTTTCCAACCCCAAAGATGCCATTTTTAGACTTTTTAAGATTTTCCTTGACTTTTTATCGGAGCCGATGTATATAGATGCTTGGCCTTTCCAGAGCAGCTCAGCGTTGGAGAGGTTGGAACGTCGGACAGGCTCTTAGAAGCTCACCGGCTTTTAGACTCATGTCGCGAAGTTCAGAAAATCGAGTTGTTGTAAAAAATTGAATAGTTGTTCGACCGACCGCAGGGATGGGGTCATGTTTTTGCGTTGCGCGGAAATATGGAGCAGGGATTTCTGAATAGGAAGATCAGTAATTTTTCGCTGATCAATGATCCGTGGTCACTGAATATCGCGAACGGCGTTCTGGCTCCGACGATTCGGAGCGGCCGGTTCGCGGCCTCGATACTTTTTGGGAGATAACATCATGCAAAATTCTTCGCTCAAAATAATTCTGGCAATCGCGGGGGCAGCGGCGTTGACGGCCGCGCCGATGGTAAGCTTTGGGTTGGCGGATTTTAACACGCCGGGGATCTTGCCTGTTGGGCTTGAGGACGCTGTGGTGCGCGTGTATGCGCCGGGCGTAGGCTTTGGAACTGGCACAATCATTGGTATTACGCCGGATAATTCGGGCGGAAACGTCTATTGCGTTCTTACCGCTGATCACGTGCTAAGAAATGCCGGCAACCCCGGCGGCCTTCCGGCAAGCGTAAGTATCGGGTTCAGCTCTGTTGCGGGCATGGCTGCCGGTAACTTCCCATACAGCACCACCAACACTGCCACGCAAGTCAAGCTCGACGCGCCGGTCGACCTGGCGGTCTTTTCAGTTGACGTTCCTAGGGCACAACTAGCCAACCTGCCGGTAATCACGGCGGCGACCGTTACCGCCCCGGTGATACCGACCACCGGAACAAACCCGATTATCCAAGCCGGTTACGGCGATCAAGCTACGGTTGGCGTAGGAGCACCTTTTGCTGCGGGGCAGGCATATTACCAGTCCCAGACGCAATATGGGACGTATGTTTCGGGGATGAACACCATCAGTTCAGCCAGCCCCTTCGGCGGCTATACACGCGGCATTTATGCCTTTCGCGCCCTTGAGGGAATTCCAACATTCACGCTCGATGCAGCTGGCAATCCGGTTAGCGCCACGAGCTACGTGTTAAGTGGTGATTCAGGCGGCCCAACTTTTGAAACATTGACGAATGGGAACATTGGACTAATTGGTGTACATTCCGGAAGTACAGCGGGCTTGGCACTTGCCGGGGGCGAAGAAGCTGTATCGGGAAGCGGCGCGTACCAGTGGACCGATGTCAATGCCAGCGCCTATAGCGCTTGGATCAATACCAACTGCGATGCTGTTGACGCTGCGGCCACACCCGAACCCGCGGCACTAGCCCTGATGGGCATCGGCGGAGCATCTCTGCTGCTGATTCGGCGGCGGAGGAAGGCGTGATCTGACTTACAAGGCGGGACGGCCGTTGGCCGCCCGTGCGACCCGGCGGTGCCGCGCTAAACCAATTGGCTTTTAAGGTCTGATATGTGCTTCGCCGGTCGTAGCGCTTCGGAAAGAGTATCCGCATCCGGCATATATACGCCCAATGCGAGGTGTGCCAACAACCCGGAAGAGTAGCCAGGAGCGGTTGAGAGCAGCAAGAGGAGTCGCAGAGACGGAGCCAAGCGGCGGAAGCGGGCGGACGCGCCCGCTTCCGTAATGCAGGGTGGCGCAGCATTCGCGCGGATGCACGCGGCCCCTGTTGACAGATGCTCATGCAGGCGGATTTCCGGCTCCGGTCGTCCGGAGCCGACATTCACTTGGGTCCAGTTTCATGAGAAAGGAAACATACCATGGGTAAGATCAATCTTCATCACCTTGCTATTTCCTCGGCGGCGGCGTTGGCCGTGGCGATTTTCGCGGCTCTGCCTGCACCGGCTTACGGATCGGAAACCGCCAGCGGCACCATTGCCTTGGCCTCCAGTGCGGTCGTCGGCGGCCAGACGCAATACACGTATGACCTT
>JAKAZF010000304.1 GCA_021826605.1 Planctomycetota bacterium
CCCCTGCAAAAGCTTTGGCGGAGGTTGCAAAGTGAAGACAGGATAAAAACTGAAAAAATGAAAAATCCGCGGCAAATCGTCGCACTGAGGTTGACAAGATCAGAGGTAGTGGCTGCCCCATCACGCGGGCTCGATCCCGAAACGGTGCCGGAGTCTGTTTGAGAAATTCTATCGAAGGGACCGCGGATATCGCGGATAACGCGGATACGGGGAAAAGCAATTAACAATGACTCCCGGCGAGCGGGCGTTGAAACTGGAAGTCAGTAAAGACGTTAAGGAATGAACAACCGCAAAGCGAAAAGACGCAAAGAATTGTTCAGGCAAATATTTTGTCTTTGTGACTTTGGGTGCTGGTGGTGAAAATTCCTGCTCCAAGTGCTACATACCAAAATGCAAAATGCTGAACCCACGTTATGTGCGCAATTTATGGGTCAGAATCCAGTTGGTTGATGATCGTTTGGCGACACCACCGATTCGTCAGGACGCAGCTCGGTTGGTTGGGGCTCGGCGACGGCAGCTTTCTCATGAGAGGGAGGTTCACCGAGCCGCACTTCAAGAATACGATCGTCCAATCCGCGCAAATTGTGCATCCACCGCCTGGGAAAGCTGTTGAGCCCACGCAACAGACACCACTGGCCGGACGCTCTGTAATGAAATGGTTTGCCCGTAAATGCGTCATTGGGGATCGCCGAAAGGTAGCCGCGGAAAAGTTCGGCAAGCGAATGCGGGAATTGCCGATGAGAATCCCGATACCGCGTCAAGGCCATTGTGATTACCGCCAGGCGGCGGTAGTTGGTCGCCTGAAGATCATCGAGAAATGGCAGAAACACATGCGGGCAAACACCAACCGCGGTCCAAGGGTAAAGTGCATCCTCCGCCACCTCCGCTCTATCGCGCCGGTTGGATGTGCGCACAACTGCGGCTATGCGGGCGACGGGATTCGGCAACCGCATGGCACGCAGGTAACGAGCCGTCCATGTATTGGCTAGTTGCATCTGTCCAGCAAAGTCCGGCGGCAAAAAGAGATATCGCATCGGAATCGGTGACAGCCATCCTGCTTTTCTGTTCGTCCAATCTCCGGCCATAGTCCGCAGCCGGTCAAGTATGCACCAGCGGGATCCGGTGTCCAGACATGTCGCCAGCGATACATCCCATGTCACCTGTACCCGCGGCTTGGCCAGCTTAAGGGCATCCGCGGAACCCAAATGCCCGGATGCCGCCAGGGAAAACTCTCCGCGAGCAGCATCGGTCTGCAGAATATCGCCGCACAAGCGATCCGACAGGAATGGTTCCTGCTGGAGCAGGGCACCAAGGCGCCACAAGGATCCCAGGTCTTTGACGCAGGGGCCAATCTGGTTCCGATTTAGCTCAAGCATAGCCCGACCAAGCAGCTCGGTTGCGGCCCGGACTACCGGGCGGCAAAGCAGTGTCGAGTCACGCATCACAGCGCAAACGGAAACATCGCGGCCGTCCCCGCCCCGGGCGGGCACAGACAGCCAAAATCGGCTCCGGCGACTGGCGCGAGCAACGCGATCAAGTACCAACCTGTTCGCCGAGATCCACGCATCAATCCAAGGGTATTGCCGGGCCGACCATGGCTTCACGTAATCCCAGTTGTACCAGTGCCGGTGGTCGCGTGCGTGCAGCGACCGCAAAAGCACCGCTGATTTTGCACTGGATTTCACAAAGTCCCGATAATGGACCAAACCAACTGTGCTGAGGTCGCCGGTGGTAACGTGTAACCCCAAAAGCAGGAATTGGTACGGTGGGCGAAGCCCCTGTGCTTTAGTGATCAGTGCCTCAGCGAGCGCAACGGCGGCATTGTTGGTTCGTGCGACTTTTTTACCAAACCGCATTTCAATCGCGGCGGAATAGTCCACTTCTCCGCGGGGGGTCAAGGGGGCCACGATGTTGGTTATCGGAACGCTAACGGGTATGTTGCGACGATGCGCGACCCACGCAATATCCGCCAAGGCGACCAGAACAATGGCCAGCGAGAGCCACACCGCCGCATGTCGCGCGACCCGGTAGCGATCTCGAGTGGCATGCGCTACTTTGGCCTGCCTGTCTTCCATGGCAAAACTCCAGGGAACTTCGGGATTATTTTTCCGTCCGCCAGCGACAAAACAAGCCCCCCCCGATCGACGGGTGCAGGTCAGCGTCAGGCGGCCTATCGATTCCCGTGCCCATGGTGCCTCCCCGCACGTTCTGCCCGGGAACCAAATTTCCTTATTCACCATTTCTGGCGATTATACCAACAAATCAGACCGGTGGGCGATGGGAAATTCGTGGATTCGGCCAGTCAGGAGGGGCTCACTTCCCATGTGAAACATTTGGTATCGACATGCACGGGGGGCAAGGGTTATAATGATGTTGATCCTGAAGCTTCGTGGCTGAGAAACGCCCTGGTGGCCCGCGGTATATTGAGGAGTTCACCTATGAAAGCGCGTTTTGTATCGCTGGCTGGTGTTCTAATTGCCCTGGCCGCCGCGTCGGTGCATGCGGATACCATTTCGCTTACCGATGGCCGGGTGATTCAGGGGCATCTTGAACGCCATGGGAACAAATACCTCATTTACCCCGACCATGGAGCAGCCTTTGCGGTTCCGGTAAAGGATCTGGCGGGCATTGAACTCGGCGGACCATCCACTCCGGCAACGGCGGCGAAAAATGCGTTCGGCTCACTGCAATACGATATTGGCCGCGCAACGAATCTGGATGCCATTATCAAGTCCATCAGCGCATTTATAACGCAGTATCCACATTCCACGTTGCGGGCGAAAGCCCGGGCCGAGCTTATGACATATAAACAATATCGGGCATTGAAATTTGTCCGATTTGCCAATAAATGGATGGCTCCCGATCAGGTAAAGATACGAAAGGCTCAGGCGGCCGGCAGCGCGCAAGCGGCGCTGGCGAATTACCACGCGGGAAAATTCAGCGCCGCTCGCACTGCGGCGGCTGCCGCGCTGAAAATCAATCCCGACAGCAGCCGGGCGATGATTATTCTCGGTGCGCTGGATTATCGTGCGGGCAATTTGCCCGGGGCGGAACGGTATTTTACGGCGGTGTTATCCCGGCACCCGAAAAGCGTGATTGCGGATAATGATTTGGCGATCACGGCATATCATCAGCGGCAGCAGCCGCGGGCATTGGTGTATTACCGCAAGGCATTGAATCTGGACAGCGGCAATCGTCTGCTGCTGGATAACATATTTATTGCGTTGAATCATTACTCGGGCAATCATGTGGCGTTGCTGTACCGGAATTTGAGCAACATTTTTACGCAGGCGGATATAAAAATGCAGGCGGTTATGGCCAAGCAGGGTTTATATCGCCTGGGTGCCACATGGGTGCCGCAGGCAATTCATGAGCAGATGTCGGTTAAAATTGCCGCGTATGAAAAGCAGAAAAATGCCCTGCAGGCTCAATATGATTCCGCACAACTGTATCTTCGAGGTGTGCAGCAGCAGATTCAACAACTGGTGGCGCAGATTAATTCACTTAATACGTCGATCGGATATCTGCAGGTGCAGGAAAATTACAGCTACCTTCAGACCGGGTACGCAGACTTGAACTATCAGGCGTTGATCAGCAGCTACATGGCACAACTTGCCGATGCGCAAGCCCAGAGAACCAAATTGCAAAGCCGAGAAGTTTCAACCATTACAGCCATGCAACAAATGCGGCTGCAGGCCAAACTGCTGCAGAAATCCGCGCCGGCAAGAGCGTTTCTGGTGCATCAGCGCATGATGCTGCCCGGCGACTTAACGCATGTTCCGCCACCGGCTCCGTTAATGGTGGCCGGCCCGCATTTGCATCTCAAAGGATGAGCTTGGATGCCGGCTGCTGAATCTGTCCGGATGCGGAAGCGTTGGCATCTGGTTGATTGATGCCGGCGGTAATGGCCTCCTGCACTTTACGCATCAGTTCCATGTATTCCATTTGCGAACCGATAAGCTTTTTCAGCAGCGGGTGCATCGCCACGCTCTGCTGCAGGGATTGGGCTTTCTGCTTTTCGGCAATTTCAATGGGCTGCATGGAGGCTTCTTTCATGGCCAGTTGTTCCATGAGTTGTTCAAACTGCTCCAGCAGGCTCTTGGCTCCAATGTCCAATTCAAGCTGACGCGATAATTCTCTGTAATTTTTGATGGCATCCTGGTTGCCGATCAATTCACCGAGTTTGCGGGCTTCCGCCAATAATACATAATCTTCGGCCACCGGAATCTCCTTAACGGGGGTTCACTTAAACTCCCGGTAGTATAGCCGGTCTTGTCCCGCAAACAAATTCAGTCCAGTACTTTATCGTTTCTGAGAGCCGGTGAGGTTTTGCCGCCCCACCGGGCGACGCCGATGGCGCTGGAGTGTTTTTCAGGAGGTTTTGCGGTTCCCACAGTTTCGAGCGTGCGCTATGAAACGGGCAAATCGTAAAAAGCGAATGAGCGGAGAGGGACGGTTCGCGATGAGCGATGATCAGTGCCCAATGACTCCCGGCGAGCTGGATTTGAATCTGGGAATTGGCAGGGACGGAAAGAAATTGCCAACCGCAAAGAAGCGAGAGAACGCAAAGAGTTATTCGGCTATTTATATGCTCTTCGTGTCTTTGTGTCGTTGTGGTGAGAAAACGTTCTAATTCACAAGGGGAAGCCGAGGGAACCTCAATGACCAGTGATCCATGATCAATGATCCCGGCGGTGTGTTATACCAGGTACGCTCC
>JAKAZF010000305.1 GCA_021826605.1 Planctomycetota bacterium
GATCTTTAACACCGCCAGTCTTTTCTTTCGGCGTTTGCGGATCGGCGGCGTGGCGGCTGGCAGTTTTACAGCCCAGGAAGCCCAAGCCGCATGGCGTGAAGCGCTGAAGCTTCTAAAGATCCATGACCACCGCCCGTTGGTCGATTCGGTATTTGAATTTGACCAGTTGCCGCAGGCCTTTGAGCGTCTGGCCAGAGGGCCTATGGGGAAAGTTCTGCTGAATGTTGCGGGGTAGCCAAGCCCGGTTCAGCCAAGCCCGGTTCGCTTACGCCCTTGGCTTCACCCGTTAAAATCGTCGCATGAAGGTCCACTTCCCGGTGCGCGTAAACCCGGCCGGACCAGACGCTGCCACCGCGGATATAATAATCCCACATGCTCGCTGCGAGCACGCCGATGCAGAAGAGCATTCCCAGCGGCATAAACAGCGGCGATCCGGGCTTTTGGCAGGTGATGCGGCGCAGCCGTTCAAAATGGGCAAAAAACAGGATATTAACCAGCAAAGCCAGCATCAGCGCCACCGCCCATGCCGGCACCGGCGCTAACACAATCGCCATAATCGCCAAAATTAAATACACTGGTACCAACACGCCCCCCAGCATAATCACCAGTGTCGTGAGAAATGCAATGATCGGGTTGCAGCGCAAACCGGCATAAGCATTTTTTTTCAGTCCGCAAAACGTATCCCTTAAACCTTCATACATGCGGCCGCTTAACAATTCGCGCGTGCCGACGGTAAACACCGTAAGTCCCATCGCCCGTGCCTGTGTTCCCAACGCCAGATCTTCCACCAATTGCCGGTGAATAGCCGCATGACCTCCTATGGAGTTATAAGCACGTGTGCGAAACAGCATATAAGCACCACCGGTCAAAGGTGACGGATTTTGCGGATCATTGGATTTGTAAAGCGGTGCCAGGGTCAATAGTGCATGCTGGGCCATGAGCATGACCGATTGCTCAATCAACCCCCCGGTTTCCATCCGCGGCAGTAAACTCAGCAGGTCAATATTGCGATGATGCTGAAGCTGTACCATTTTTCGCAGGGATTGTGGATGATGCCGGATATCGGAATCGGTAAACAGCACCAGTTCTCCATCAATCTCATCCACCGCCTGTTGAATGGCCCAGACCTTACCGCCCCAGTCCTTCGGGGGGCTTTGATGATGATGAAGCACCCGCAAATGCGGGTAACGGGCCGCAAGTTCGCGGCAGATAGCTGCGGTATTATCCGTGGATTGGTCGTCCACAAATATGACCTGGTAATCGGGATAATCCAGTTCGCACAAAGAACTTAGTGTGTCGCGCAAAACGTGGCCCTCATTGCGGCCCGGAGCGATAATCGTCACTTTCGGCCACACGCTGGGATCACCTCTGTACTCCGCCGGTGCGTCATCGGGCGCGACCAGTGAATTAAACGCGTCCGGGGAAGTATCGGTATCGCAATTAAAGCGGGTCATCGTGCGCATAGCCTTGGAATAACTTACGCGCGCCCAAATACCCACCAGCGCCGCCAGCCATATACACAATATCCACGCTATCATCTGCATGCATGCCTTTCTTATAGAATTTCGTCTTCCGCCATCCTGTACGCAGCGGCCGAAGCATCGGATGAAATCCCGCAGGAGCAACGCGATTAAAGCCGATCTAAGGCGTCCAACTCCGCCACACTGGCCCGGCCCTGAATGAATCTCTGCACTTCCGGGTCAGGGCAATTACGAATCTCATCCGCCGTACCGCGATATACAATTTTCCCGTGCAGCAGCATGACAATATGATCGGCTACCTTAAAGGCGCTGGCCATATCATGGGTAACAACAATCCCGGTAACTTTGAACTGTTTCTGCAGCTTCAGGATCAATTCATTGATGACATCTGAACGAATGGGATCCAATCCGGTGGTGGGTTCATCGTACAGCAGGACTTCCGGATTCATGGACATCGCCCGCGCTAACGCCACACGTTTGCGCTGGCCGCCGGAAAGATCTCCGGGCATTTTTCTTTCGCTGCCGGCCAAGCCGACGATGGAGAGTTTTTCGTGAATGGTTTCGGTGATCTGTAATTCAGTAAAGCCCCCTTCCTGGCGCAGTGGAAAGGCAATATTTTCTCCCACATCCATGGAATCAAACAGGGCACTTTGCTGGAACAAAAATCCAAATCGCTTGCGAATAGGCTCGAATTCTTTTTCCGGCAGATTGTCAATTCGCTGCCCATGAAAATAGACTTTTCCGGAGTCAGGCCTAAGCAATCCGACAATATGTTTCAGCAGCACGGATTTGCCCGTGCCGGACGGCCCGATGACCACGGTCGTCCGATCGGCCGGGACATCAAGGTCCAGTCCGTTAAGTACCACCAGCGATCCGAATCGTTTATGGACATTCTCAAAACGAATCACGGGTCCATCAGGGGAATTCTCGGAAGTTATGGGCATAAGCAATAAACTCACAGGATGCTGGGTTGGTTGGGCCACAGCATGATATAAATATTATTAAGCATGACCGCAAGAATGAAATTGGCCAGCAGAATGACACAGAATCCGGCGACAAAGCCCTCCGTGCACGCCCGGCCCACACCGCGGGCACCGTTACCGCAACGGAATCCCTTGTAACAGGCAATTGTGGATATGACCAGACCAAAGAAAAAAGCCTTGATAAGTCCGACAAGAACTGTGAACATATCCATCCCCGTCTGTGCATAATGCCAGAACGGATAATTCCGCACGCCTTCGACTCCCACGCAAATAAGCCAGCCGCCCAAAATCCCGATTGAATCACTAAATACGGTCAGCACCGGAGTCATAATAATGCACGCCAGCACCCGCGGCACCACCAGTGTCCGCACCGGGTCTGCCGCCATAACGCGCAGGGCGTCAATTTGTTCCGTTACGCGCATGGTTCCCAGCTCTGCAGTCATGGATCCGCCCAAGCGGCCCGCGAGCATCACGGCCGTAAGCACCGGCCCGATTTGCTTGACCACGCTGATAACAATAACCGAGCCAACACGATTGCCCGCACCGATAGCCTTGAATTGCGGATAGGCCTCCACCGCCAGGACCGCTCCGATAAAGCCGCCGCCCAGCATAACCACCGGAATCGACAGCGTTCCCATTTCATACATCTGTATAAACAGCTCGCGGATCGTGCGGCGGTTCAAGCCGGTAAATATGCCGTAAATAATGGAGAAAAGGAAACATCCAAAGTCGCCCATGATCTGAACGGCATTGACCGTCCATCCACCGATGACCGCTAAAAAGCCGGTGATCGGATTGGTAACTCGCCGGCGCGAGGTCTGATTTTGTTCCATCGTAAGTATCTCTAAAAGCCCATAATCCCAGTCGCGCTTCCGCCACGGACGCTCATCCGTCTGGGTATTGTATACGTGCAGGGGCCGGACAGGGTAATGGTTCACTTAAATTATTGGTAACACTCCACGGCAACAGAAACACTATGAAGGTATGCTGCGGTGGATATCGGCCAGCGGACAGCCTCTGCTGGTCGGTCTGCTGGTCGGCATTATCAAATATATCCGTCACGGATACAATGGTCCCGCGATGGATCAGTTACAGCATATAACGCGGTGGAAAACGGAAATGGTTGCAACCGCGGCTAAGCCGTACCGGGCGGCCGGGCGTTTCGCCTGGCACTTTGCGCGTGGCAAACTCGGTGGTGATCCGGCTTTTTTCGGATTGTTACAGAACGGGCTGATACCTGCGAAATCACGCATCCTGGATTTAGGTTGCGGGCAGGGGTTGCTGGCGGCGTGGTTGGCGGCGGCTGACGTTGTATCCTCCGCCGGTAACTGGCCGCAGGAATTTCCGCCGGCTCCCCAAGTCGCTACCTACCGCGGAATTGAGCTTATGCCGCGGGATGCGCAGCGGGCGAAAGTCGTTACAGGCAATGGCATATCCGTGGAGCAGGGCGATATTCGCACGGCCGACTTCGCCAGCGCGGACGTAGTAGTGATTTTGGATGTGTTGCATTATATGCCGCTTTCAGCGCAGGACGACGTTCTTAACCGCGTGCGCCGGGCACTGGAGCCTGCGGGCACATTGCTCCTGCGCATCGGCGATTCCGCCGGCGGTTGGCCGTTTCACCTTAGTAATTACGTAGACTCCGTCGTCGCTATCGCCCGCGGTCACAAACCGGGGCGCTTACATTGCCGAACGCTAAGTCAATGGAAAAGCGATCTGGAAAATCTGGGATTTGCCGTGACCACTATTCCGATGAGCCAGGGCACCCCCTTCGCCAACGTGTTGCTGGTAGGAAAACTCGGCGGCGCGGCGGTGTAACGATTTCCTCTTTTCGAGAGAATTTCGATTGCTTTCCATTCCCTCAGGGGTAAAATTCATTCATATTTAAGTCTTGTAGCAGCCCTGAAAGTCTGAAAGACCGCAATGCCATCAGCGGAACCGATGAATCAGGAAAAAGGACGAGCGATGGTCGTTCCATCTACCGAGATATGTGACCACTGCGGCCACGTTATCCGCCAATCTCATTCCTGTTATTGGCATTGCCGCACCGGGCGCGTAAACTATATCCCCTTGAGCTTTGACCAGCCCCAAGGGTTTTAGCGGGATCGGTCATGACGTTGTTGGCTCATCGGATATTTTGCGCAGGAGTATTTTGAATGGTTAATCGTCCCCGTAGCCCGGAAGTGACTGAAGGTTTTGATCGTGCGCCGCAACGGGCGTTTTTTCGTTCCAT
>JAKAZF010000306.1 GCA_021826605.1 Planctomycetota bacterium
GGCACCGCTGATGGACCGCCTGCGCTTTCTGGAAGCGGGGCTGGCGGTGATACTGCTGTTTATTGGCGGGAAAATGCTGTTGCCGCTATTGCGGCAATACGGTTGGAAGCTTCACGTCAGCACAACCGCATCTCTGCTGACCGTTGCCGCCATCCTGACGCTCGCAGCCGGGGCGTCGATCGCCCTGCCGCAAAAAAAGACATAGTATTTACATTTCGCCAACGTAACCCTCAACGCAAATTTACTTGATGCTCATACCAGCTTCACAATACGCCACTAAACTTCCCCTGCGTTCGCTTTCCAAAACGCATCACCCACCTCTCTTCCGCCTGAAGCCCCGGCTCCCCGCCGGCGGCTTCTTTTGCGCCGACGCCAGCGGTGCCTCGATAGGCCGGTTATTTGATCTAACGTGACACTTCTATTGAAACAGTAAATTTTCAGGTCCCTGGCTCTTGCCTGAAACGCGCCTGCGCGGTACCCTTTTTTATGGAGAAACACCGGTGACCACAAGTGAACGAATTATCGTTACCGTTCGGACCTATCCCGTAATTAGCCAGAAATACATGGAGACAGTATGCACCGGCGGAATTACCGACCAGGGCGAATGGCGACGGTTATTCCCGGTTCCGTTGCGCTATCTCGAGCCTGAAAGGCAATACAACACATTCGACGTCGTGGAGGTGAAGGTGCAACCAGGGAAGGATACGCGGCCCGAAAGCCGCACCCCGACTATTGCAAGCTTGCGTGTGGTTGCGCATGTCAGTTCCTGGACGCAACGCCGCGACTGGATTGAAAAGACATCTTTTTTATCGCTCGATGAGGTGACGGCAGCGGGAAGATCGCTGGCACCGGTGCGCGTACGGGAAGTGCTGGAGTTCATCGCAGAACCGGGTGCGGCGCAGTGGACTGCATCTCAAACGGAGAAACTCAAACAGGGCGATCTATTTGTTGAGCGCAAAGCTCTGGAAAAAATCCCTTTCGACTTTCGCTTTCGCTGGATTGATGGTGCCGGAAAAGAGTACAATTCTCATGTGATAGCTTGGGAGTTCGGCGAAACATGGAGACAGTATCGTCTTAAGTATCCGGATCCCGTAACAGTAATGCGTGATAAATGGATGAATGATTTGTGTTCCTCACATCGCGATGTGCTGTTTTTCATGGGAAATAATAACCGTTTTCGCGACCAATTTTATGTATGTGGAATTTTCGGCCCTCCAAAACAGAAGGAATCTGATGGAACACTTTGGTAAAGAATTTGCAAAGCGAAGGTCTGCCGGTGCCGCCGCAATCGGCCAGGCATTTGGCCTCTCGGTCGCGGAGCCTGCGACAACCGGCCAGTTGAGCAATTACCGTACGATTCGCGCAGGCGGTCCAATCATCATTTTCACCATCGGGTACGAGAAGCGCGACGGAGAGGGCCTTACTTCATCGCTGATGGATGTCGGCATCGAGTTGCTTGCTGACATTCGGGAAAAGCCCATGTCCCGTCTTCCCGATTTCCGGGCTGTGGCCCTGCGTGGCTTTTGCGCCGATGTCGGTATCGAATACCGCCATTGGTCGGAACTTGGCTCAACGGAACTACTGCGTAATCACTTGAAAGACACGGGCGATTTTAAGCACTTTGAAATCGGCTTTCGCCGACATGTTCTCCGGCACGGGCAAACCGCACTGGAAGAACTCGCCGCGGCTGCCCGGCGAAAATCCACCGCATTACTTTGTTATGAAAGACGGCACGAAGAATGCCACCGCAGCACCGTGGCGGAAATGCTGGCCGATATGCTGGGAGCAGGAATCGTGGCGATGTGAAAGTGAAATTGCATGCGCAGAGTCAAACATCACAGAGCCAAGCCGGTGACTGGAACGGCAAAGGCCTTACGCATTCAGGAATAGCCGCCATTTTTTGCCTGGCATTTGTCGCTGTTCAGCTTTCGCGCCACATTGCTGCGTTCACCGCTGCCGGTGCGCGAGTTTCTGCAGCGGACGCTGCGCAGAATTGTTCTCCGCGTTCTTTCGCTTGTCGAGATAGAGCCCCAACGCATCCACATGCCGTGTGCTACACCGGCACGGGTAAACCGGAAATTACCTATTTGACCACTAACGTAATATTCAGATCCTGCTTGTCGGCGTTTACTCAGCGATTTTCAGGCGGTCTTGCAAAGTGGTTTTCCAGTTTTCCGTGATGGCGGCGTCGGTGATGATCAAATCAAGGTCTTCAACGGAACATACCCGGGCCAGGCCTTTGCGGCCAAATTTTCCGGCGTCGGCTAGAAGAATTTTTCTGGCGGCCTGCTTCAAGGCGAGTTTTTCAATTTGTACCATGGCCAGATTGGTATTAAAAATATCGGTTTCATAAATCCCCGCGACGGAAAAAATCATGACATCAGCATGAATTTCCGCTAACGCCTGCATGGTAATAGGCCCCACCAATACGCCCGATCGCGGATACATCGCGCCGCCCAGCACCAGCAGTTCCACCCCCTCGTCATTGGCAAAATGATTGGCCACCGTGAGGCTGTTGGTTACCACTTGCAGCGGCCGGACATCCAATTGCTGCACGGTGTAATCAATGGTTGAACCGCCGTCAAAATAGACCGTCATGCCCGGTTCAATCATCGCGGCGGCGGCTTTTCCAATGGCCCGCTTGGCTTCCACCTGCTCCTGCATGCGCTGATCCAGATCCAGCATCGCCGGAGAGCGCCCACGATACAAAACTCCTCCGCGCGTAGCTTCCAGTACGCCCTGTCCGCATAACGCATCCACATCCCGTCGCACGGTGGAACTTGATACGCCAAGTTCTTCCGACAATTGTTCCAGCGACGCGCTCTGGCGCGTTCGCAGAATGTCAAGAAGTTTTTTCTGGCGATCCACGATCAGCATCAGGCAATTCCACCAATGTCATGCAACTTGGACACTATTTAATTTTGCCCCAGGTCTCTTCCAGCGCTCGGGCGCTGGCTTGAATTCCCGCGACTTCCTTCGGCCACAATTCCGGCTCCAGAGCCGCTTCCACGCCTGACGCGCCCACCACGGTCGGCACGCTTAAACAGACTTTTTTGATTCCATACTGCCCATTAAGCTGACTGCTTACAGGTAAAATCCGCTTGCGGTCCAAGGCGATTGAATGAATCACTTCGGCGATGCTTAATCCCACGGCGTAACCCGCACCGCCTTTAAGTTTAATGACTTCCGCACCGGAGGTTTGGGTTTTCCGGAAAATTTCCGACTGCTGGGGAGGCGTGAGCATCTTCATCAGCGGCATTCCCGCCACGGTTGCCGTGCTCCAGATCGGCGTCATGGTATCGCCATGCTCGCCGAGGATAACCGCATCCACCTGCGTTGCCGGAAGATTTTTCGCCGCCGCAATCAGAGATCGGAAGCGCGTGGTATCCAGCACTGTGCCCAGGCCAATCACCTGCTTGGCGGGCCAGCCCAGATATTCAATGTTCAACCGCGTCAGCACATCCACAGGGTTGGACACCACGACAAAAATGCAATCTTTTTTAACGCCCGCGCCCTTGAGTGAATCCAGAACGCCTTTATACAAAGATACATTGCGATTAATCAGATCCAGCCGGGACTCATCCGGCTTGCGCCGCAAGCCCGCCGTAATGCAGATAACATCAGAATTCGCCGCCCCCTTGATGTCCGTTGCATAAATACTCTGATCACCCACCAGCGACGCGCCATGCAGCAGGTCCAACGCCTCACCGGAGGCCAACTCCGCATTGGCATCCACGAGAGCAATTTCCCGGACAATGCCCGCACATTGCAAAGCAAATGCGGCATTGGAACCCACGCGACCGCCGCCACCGATAATTGTAATTTTCATAAAAATCCTTTCGTAAGACGCCTGCGGGCGTTAGGAGCTAGGAGTTAGGAGTTAGGAGTTAGAAGAAATAGGAAGCGCTTCGCTTCTAACTTGTAACCTCTAGCTTCTAACTCCTAACTCCTCGTAATTCACCTCAGGCCGGCCATGATTTGGTCGGTCATTTTCTGCACCAGATCTTCTAATTTATCTTCGGTAAGCACCGGGCCGGTGGATTCAATATGGCCGTCATTGCGGCAGGCACACACGCTTTGTGTTGGCCCATCAAAGCCCGCCAGAAACGGCTGATTATCCGACCCGATACAACCTGTGGGGGCACAGGCCAGGCGTTGATCGGGCAGGCCGAACTTTTCTTTGACTTTCAGCAGGTCCACCATTTCCTGTTGTGACAACTGATTAATTTTTCCAAGCTGCCGCGTCAAAAGCAGAATGCGGCAGTACGCATCCAAAATTTCCAGCTTGTAATAAGCGCCGATCAAGCTGGTATCAAAGCAGACCGAACCGTGGTTGCCCATCATCACCGTGTTGGTGTCTTTGTTGATTAACGCCACCACCGATTCACCGAGTTCCTTGTAACTTGGCGTGGTGTACTTGGCCATGGGCACTTTGCCCAGAAACACTTCCGCTTCCGGGTGAATGCCTTCCGGAATGGGAATATTGGCCATGGCAAAAGCTGTCGCATGAGGCGGATGCGAATGCACAACAGATTTAACATCCGCACGCGCTTTATACACCTGCAAATGCAGCAGGACTTCGCTGGTACGCTTCATTTTGTTATGTGTATCAACCTGTTTGCCATCCATATCCACGACGGTAATCTGATCCGGTGTCAAAAACCCTTTG
>JAKAZF010000307.1 GCA_021826605.1 Planctomycetota bacterium
CTCACCAATTTGCAGCCTTGGCAGTCCACGCCCGGAATTGCCTTTGCCCCGCCGCCAGGTACGGTCGCAGTAATAACGTTTATCGATACTGATAGTCATGCACATCTCCCGCCGCCACCCCATCACTATCTTATTTAATTTTCATTTGCCATTGCCTTAATGTTTATGTACAATTTCCTTGGCTTTCAGCTTTTAGCTTTTTTATAAGGAGCACCGAATGCCAAAGATCAATCAGCACGGCCAAGTCACCATCCCAATTTGGATGCGTCGCAAGCTGGAAATCGAATCGGGTGATTATGTGGATATTGAGGAAGGCAAAGGGTGCGTGACGATCAAGCCGCGTCGTGGCAAGCTTCGTCACGTGTCACCTTACAAGAAGAAGTAAATTCTTCTCAGGTAATCATTCATTTAGATTGGCGTAGCCGCGACCGCGGCATCAGCATCACGTTGTTACAGTGTGTAGCCTCTGCCGCGGTTGTGCGCTGCGGGTTATTTTTTTGCCACTTCCAGCAAAGACTGCAGATTCCATCAATTGCCCCGTCTGAAGCCCGCGTTTATTGGTGCGACGGTCAATTGCCATAAAGCCGGGCTGGTCTTGGCTCGCCTTTAGTATTACTTGGATTGGGATTGCGGTTGGCCTTAGCCATGCGCATTTCCCTTGGCCCATTTACGTTGCTGCGCAATGGCAATCAACATTTCGGAACTTCCGATAGATCAGCGTAGAGGCTCTCAGACTAATTCAACTCGCGCCTTGAGCCTGCTGTCGGCAGATGACTCCCCCACCAGCACAGTAAATGATCCAGGCGGTGAGACAAATTTTCGCTTTGAATCATCCCAGTAATAGAATGCCTGCTGGTTGCGCGGCAGTTCAAACTGCACAGTCACCTTCTTGCCCATCGGGATATGCACCTTTTTGAACGCGACGAGTTGCTTATTTGGTCGTTTAAGACCGGCAACCTCCGGCGGCGTGATGTAGCATTGCACAATTTCATCGCCATCCATCGAACCGGTATTTTCAACATCCACTGAAATCTTCAGCGAACGGCTAGCTGATAACCGTTTGGAACTCAGTTTGAGATTGCTGTACTTGTAACTTGTATAACTCAAACCATATCCAAATGGATATAGCACCGGACCGGTGTAATACATATAGGTGTGCGTGGTTATGTCAAAATTATGAAACGGGGGAAGATCCTTCACATCGCGGTACCAAGTTACGGCTGTTTTTCCCGACGGGTTGTAATGGCCGAACATTACATCGGCAATCGCGGATCCCTGCGCCTGACCACCAAAAATAGCGCCGACAATCGCCGACAGATTGTCATTTTCCCAATTCACTGCCACCGGGCAATTCGATGAAATGACTAAAATTGTTTTAGGATTAGCGGCAAAGACGGCCTTGGCCAGTTCATGCTGGGCACCGGGCAGATGAATGTAATCCCGGTCATGCTGCTCGCCATCCACAGTTTGATCGGCACCCAGTACCAGGACGGCCACATCTGCCTCTTTGGCCGCCCTGACTGCCGCCTGAATCTGTTTTTCATCCGCGGCACCGGTTACCGAACACCCTTGCTCGTAAACAACTGCGACGGATGCCAAGGCATGGTGATGGTGCACAACCGGGGTAAATTCAATCCATTCAATATTGAATAGCGCGTTACCATTGCCACTGAATGTTAAAAACAGCTTGTGCTTTCCCTGTGCCGCCTTAACGTGGCTATGGAGCGTTACCCAATTCTGCCAACCTCCGGTATTTTTAACTTCAAAACTGGCAATTACGGGACCGTGGCGCGAATCGATGTGGACATGGAGATGCCCACCGGGGTTATCGCTGGATACGCGGGCAAGCAGGCCGGTCTTTCCGCTCAGATCGACAGGCGAAAGTTCGAGCCAGCCACCATTGTTAAGCCAGCCCACATTCAAACCTCCCTCAGAGCAACCTTGCGACCTTACAGACGCCGATGCGGCAATGTAATCGGCTGCACGGATGCCCGGCCCTTCCGGCACCTTAACACCCATAGCGGCGGCAATACCCTGCAGCGGCGAAACGGAATGGGCCGGCGTCCCGCTATAACCGCCGAGGTGAGCCTGGTTCCCCATGGGGCCTATGACGGCCACCCGTCTGGCCTGACTCTTCTTAAGCGGCAGCATCCCATCATTTTTTAATAATACAACCGACTGCCGAGCCGCCTCCAGCGCCAGCTTGGAATGGGCCGGTGATGCGACGGCATCAAACCCAATTTTGCTGTATGGGCAATCTGAGGGTGAATCAAATTCTCCAAACAGAAATCGCCCGGTTAAAACGCGTGCAACGGCACGATCTATCGTCTCCAGCGAAACCAGATTATCGGCCAGCGCCTTGGCCGTATGCTGCTGGTATGTATTACCGCAATTGGAATCGCAGCCAGCTTCCAATGCCAGCGCCGCCGCCTCGTGGAACGTTGGCACAAAATGGTGAGAACCGCAGATATCCCAAACGGCGTCACAATCCGAAACCACATAGCCGCGGAAACCCCATCGGTGCCGAAGAAGATCGGTAAGCAGTTCGCGATTGCAGGTATTGGGCACACCGTTGACCGCATTGTATGACGACATGAGAGTAAAAGCCTTGCCCTTGCGCACACATGCTTCAAAAGCGCGGGTGTAATATTCCCAAAAACTGCGCGGATCGACCGCCTCTGACACATAATGCCGATCATCATCAGTCCCGTTGCAGATGAAATGCTTGATGCACGCGGTCATCTTAAGGTATTTTCGGCTCGGCCCCTGAATTCCGGCAATGACCTGCACCGCCAAGGTGGATACGAGCAACGGGTCCTCGCCCAGCGTTTCCTCAATGCGTCCCCACCGTGGATCGCGCGCCATATTGAGTGTCTGCGGCGAATAATAGGCTAAGCCTCGATTGTATTTTTTGTTATACCCGCGGGCCTCATCGGATACCGCCGTGTAAATTTTATATTGCAATTCTGGGTTCCACGCGTTGGCCAATGCCAATGGCAGCGGGAAGGACGTGACCGGCGGGCCAGCACACACACCGTGGAGGGCCTCACCGGAATAATAGTTATACGCCGGTAAACCCAGTCGCGGTATGGCGGGCACTCCGTTGCCCAGTTGGCCGATCTTCTCGGTAACCGTCATTTTCGACACCAATGCCGCGGCACGCTGGCGAGCCTTACGGATGGCCGCCGCAGACAATCCGTAGTCCGGGCCACTTTCATCCGCCCACTGCATCACTGCCGAAGCGTGCACTCGCCGTTTCGGCTTGCGGATAAGCACCGCTGCCGCACCAGCAGCCAACACCGACCGGCGCGTGACGCCAAGGTTCGATTGCCCCGTTGTTTTATTGGCACCAGCCGAGGCCCTTTCCGCCGGCCGCCTTGTGCTGTGTTTGTTAAATTCCGACGAGATGGGCGTTTCAGTCATGTAACAACTCCTTCAAATTTCGGTCTCATATCTGCTGAAACGTGATATTAAACGCACTGGCGGCAGTTTCTATTGCACGCTTGGCTTCAAATGCCGCACCGTTATGGCCCCCCGCCATCGAGCATCTAATATCGCGGTACCGAGGGATCAACCCACAGGCTCCATCCATCAATCCCCGCCTTCATCGATTGGGCATGTGCAAACCCTTGCCCGCGAAGCCATTGGACCGCCCGCAATGAACGGACACCGTGGTGGCAGTGCACGACCAAAGGTTGGCCAGACGGCGGAACAATTTCGCCTGCACGAGATTCGAGTTCTGCCAGCGGAATTAGTATGGCACCAGATATACGGGCCACATCCCACTCGCCAGGAGTGCGTACATCCACAAGAAGCAGATTGCCGGTGTCCAGAAGTTTTTTTACGTCAACAGGATGTATTTCCCACTCTGCAGGGGTTGCGGGCGACGAGAGATTTATTTTTGAAGACGCGCCCTCATTTTTCTCATGTCGGTTAGCCATCTGGTCGCCACCCCACACATAAAACGGTTGGTTGACGATAATCGATTGGCGATCGTTTAGCAATGTGCACTTATTTCATCCCGATTAAAGACTAAACGCATATAATCATTGGGTGTCTTTAACCTGTGCTCAACTAGTTATTTCCTCCGGTTCGCTGGCTGATATCGACGGTATGTGCCGGTGCGATGCCGGTGGCAAAGACCCGCACGAGGTTTGTGGATTTCTCGCCGGGCAAATCGAGGGAAATCAATACATCGTGCGACTGGGCCTCGGGGTGCAGAATAGTGCCGTGCGTGATCAACACCGGCGATATCAAATCAGTACGGAAGCCTTCATCGAGGCCGAACGTCTTTTGCAGATGCAGAGATTACATATCCTCGGACTTTTCCACAGCCATCCCGACGGCCGGGCCTGGCCAAGCCCATTGGATATTGAATATTTTTTCCCAGGCTGGATTTATTTAATTATTGGAGTTTCTGCCGACAGTGTCACTGAACGCCGTGCTTTTCAACGATCCGCGTTAAGTGAAGCTCAATTCGTGGAAGTCGGTATCACGGTAGTTAGTGACGATACCACTGCAACGTGATGCCATGAGGTTATCTACCCCCTCCCAACAGTCCCGATTACGCGCCCAAGCGGATGGCAATCAGTGCTCCGGTGGCGATCAAGAACCACAGCAAAATCCCCTGCAGCATGGGTTTAAAGCCCACGGCTTT
>JAKAZF010000308.1 GCA_021826605.1 Planctomycetota bacterium
GGTCTCCGGTTCGAGTCCGGACGCCGCTAGTAGTTGAGCCGGATCAGCGGAATACGGCGTAAAAGGAACTGATTTCGGCCTTATATTGAGACGAAGGGTACTGAAACGAAAGGTTTTATCATGAAAACAAAAGTCCATCCCGATTACAATTTTGTCAAAGCACACTGTGCCTGTGGCAACACGTTTGAAACCGGTTCATCGGCCAAACGCATTGAAGTGGATATCTGTGGCGTATGTCATCCGTTTTACACCGGTAAACAGAAATTCGTCGATACCGCGGGGCGCGTTGAACGGTTCCAGAAAAAGTATGCGAATTTTGATGTGAAAAAGGCCATGCAGTCCAGCAAATAGCACTGGCTTGCCAATATTGGAGAACGTCGCGTCCGCCCCGGGGTTGGACGCGACGTTTTTATTTATCCCCATTCAATATGAATGCCGGAAATACGTTGGTTCGGGAAGTGGCAAAATGTCGGATACAGTGCGCACAAAAGGCCATGAGTTGGTGCTCAGGAAATTGCACGGCATGCACGAGCGGCAGGGGGCCATTCAGCGTGAATTGGAAGAAGCCGGCGCAACAACCAGCCCCGCGCGGATTGTGGAGTTGTCCCGGGAAAATGGGCGGCTGGAACGATCCCTTTCGCTTTATCGGAATTATCTCAAGCTTAGCGCAGATGCCGCCGAGGCGCGGCAGATTTCCCAAGACACTGCGGAGGATCAGGAATTTCGCGATCTTGCCTCCGCCAGATTATTGGAATTAAATCAACAGATTCAGCCGCTGCTGGACCAGATGCTGGATGAATTTCTGGCCGGACAACGCGGCGGTACATCCGATTCCATGATGCTCGAAATTCGTGCCGGAACCGGCGGAGATGAAGCCGCGCTGTTTGCCAGAGATCTTGCCGAAATGTATCGGCGATTCAGCGAAAAAAATAACTGGCGTTTTGATGTGCTGGACTTTTCCGCAACGGAACACGGCGGTTTTCGCGAGATCATTGCCAACGTCCGCGGTGCCGGTGTGGTGGAACTGCTGGCGATGGAAGGCGGTGGACATCGGGTGCAGCGTGTCCCGCAAACGGAAACCCAGGGCCGTGTTCATACCAGTGCCGCCACAGTCGCGGTTCTGCCGGAGCCGGATCAAACCGCCATTGAAATAAACCCCGCCGATGTTCGCGAGGATGTTTCGCGTGCGGGGGGGCCAGGCGGGCAAAATGTCAATAAAGTGGAATCTGCCGTTCAACTGACACATCTGCCGACCGGCATTACCGTGCGTATGCGCGAGGAACGCAGTCAGCATAAAAATCGGGATAAGGCGTGGCGCATTTTACGCTCGCGGGTTTTTGAATTTTTTGATCAACAGCGTCGCGCCGCCCGGTCGGATGCCCGCAGAGAAATGATCGGCAGCGGCGATCGCAATGAGCGCATCCGAACCTATAATTTTCCGCAGAATCGACTCACCGACCACCGGCTCAACCGCAACTTTCCGCTGGAAAAAATTGTCGCCGGTGATATGTCCGAACTGCTGCTGGCATTGCGCGACCTGGCTCGCGAACAACTGCTTGAATCCATGATTGATTCCTGAATTCAGCCCCAGCGCTGTTATTTGGCCGTTTGTATCGATTCTGTCTCCATACCGTAGCTGGCAGGATAATCAGTGCCGGCAAACGCCACGGATTTACCTCCGGCGGCCGCCGGGACCCATGCGGCGCGCTGATGAATCAGCGGCGGACTGATTTTTGGCGATGCAGATATTACTGCACTGCACAACGCCAGAATAATAAGCAGCAGTGCAAGAATATAGGCCGGAACGATGAAAACAGTGGCAAGCATTCGGATCAGATCGGGATTTGCCATTTTCTCCCATGCTTCAGGATCCAGTGTTCTCCCGCCCTTGCGGCCTTTCGGATAGGATTCCGTCCATTCCATCTTGAGGGGGATTCGTAGCATTGCTGGTACTCCTTATGCAAGCTTATGAATGCCTGAACATCTGGTCTGTCGCAACATACGGTTGCGGCACCATCTACTTGTCACTACGGCAAACGGCGTGCCAAAGATCAAGAATTCATTATGAAGAAACGCAATTCCCTCTCCGCCTGCTCCCATGTGCGTCAGTATCATTTTCGTGTCAAATACGCTGATTTTTCGGCATAATCATGAGGTTGTCGCTTGAAAAAAAAACTGCATCTCATGCAACTCTTCCGGCTATTTGTTTCCTTTCGAATCACTTCAAACGAAAAACGCGCATCGCCCACGGATTCAACGCAATTGCTATTGCCGGCTATAAAACGGGCATCTCTTTGAATGGTATGATCGTTCAATCAGGGGTCAGCATTGCTCGTCTGAATTTGATTTATTCCGATAAAATCACTGACATTTCGATATTCGTTGGCTTTTCTGACGCTTTAAACGTTCTCACCCGCGGCCTGTACCGCCCGTGGCATAAGATTTGCAACATGACAGGTGGCTTTCGGATTGCTTTGCTCGTAATCCGGGCGCAACCAACGGTGCAGTGAAATCTAATCACAAAGCCCATTGTGCTTTGCCAGGGATGGTTCGTCCTAATTTTTCAAGAATGCATTGTGGCTTTCAAGGGTGATGCAATTTCGCCGCGCGATGGTCCGGGATTCTATTGTGAGCCTTGTCAGACTCGATGGGAGGTGCATGGTTGAACAAGCCCCGTTGTGAGTGATGAAGAGACAGTTCCACACCCGCGTGTACCGGGTGATCGAGAGAAACTGCAACAGACAATATCTTTTCCTGTGAGGTATTTGAGTTATGGATGTGAGTAACTTTTTTACGAAGAAACGACTGCGATGGTGGTCAATTATTTCCCTGCTGGCCATGCTGTCACTTTACGCTGGACCACTGTTAGCCCAAGTGGTCGCTCCAACCGCTGCGCCCAATCCAGCGGTTGCGCCAAATGCGGCGTCCGCCACGGCGGTGACACCGGCCGCTTCTGCGCCGGCCGCACCCAATTATGCCACGCCACCCTGGCTGAATCATGGCGATACTTGCTGGCAGTTAATTGCCGCCACCATTGTGGGTATGCAAAGCATACCCGGCCTGGCTATTTTGTATGGTGGTGTCGTCAAGAAAAAGTGGGCAATTAATTCCGCCTTCATGGTGTTCTACGCGTTTGCCGCGGTGCTGATCGCCTGGCTGCTATGGGCCTACAACATGGGATTTGGCCCCCAATTATTCCCGTTTGTGGGGCATCCCACGCCGGTTGCAAGCATCATGGATGAACTTAATCAGGCAGTTGTGCCGGGGGCTAATGCAGCATCTCCATTTGCATCAGCGGCGTTCCCCATGTCCGCCATGGTCTACTTCCAGTTTGTCTTTGCCGCCATCACGTTAATTTTAATTGCCGGCTCGCTGTTTGGCCGCATGAGCTTTGTGGCTTGGATGCTCTTTGTTCCCCTCTGGTTGACATTTTCTTATGCCATTGGCGCATTTAGCCTTTGGGGCGGCGGGTTCCTGGCGTTGAAGGGAGTTATTGATTACTCCGGTGGTTACGTTATTCACTTGGCCGCAGGCGTCAGTGCGTTTACCGCCGCCGCAATCATCGGTCCCCGTTTAAGGCAGGATCGCAGTAACTTCAAGCCCAACAATATCCTGATGGTTCTTGCCGGTGCAGGTCTGGTTTGGCTGGGCTGGAACGGCTTTAATGGTGGCGACCCCTACTCGGCCAATGCCGATGCGGCCGTTGCTGTTCTCAATACGAATGTCGCCACCGCAATGGCTTTGCTGGTCTGGATGTTCTGCGATTATGCCAGGTACGGAAAGCCCTCAGTTCTCGGTGCTGTTAATGGCATGATCGCCGGCCTCGTGGCTATTACACCTTCTGCCGGTGTATGCAACGGTTATGGCGCGCTTCTTGTTGGTCTGTGCGCCGGCACGATTCCCTGGTTTACCATGAATGTCCTGAGCCAGAAGCTTGGTGTATTTAAAAAAGTTGATGACTGTCTGGGAGTTATACATACCCACGGCTTTGCCGGGTTAACCGGCGGGCTTTTGGTCGGATTGGTTGCCACAAAACAAGGCGAAAGTGCTTTTGCGTGTGTCAATACCAACGGCGGACTGTTCTATGGCGGCGGGTTACAGCAATTATGGCTGCAGGTTGAAGGCGCAGCGTTCGTAATTGTGCTGAATATCGTTGTGACCGCAGCGATCTGCTATCTCATTAAGCTCTTCGTTCCGCTACGTATGTCGGATGAAATGCTGCGGATCGGCGACCATGCCGTACACGGCGAGGAAGCTTATGGACTCGCCGAAGAAGATGATGCCGATGAATTGGTTCCAGCGTGATTCCCATCTGGCTTCAACTCGTTGAAGCGACTTCGCAACAATGGGCGGTCCAGGCTCAACGCCTGGCCGCCCGTTGTTTATGTTGATCAGCCCCGTACGCCGAAATGGATGGCAGAATATCCCAACTTGCCGCATGATAGGGTAGAATCGGCGGTTGTTATGACTGATCAGAGTAATGAATTATCCCCATTGCATATCGCCTTGTGGCTGGATTCACGACAGTTCCCACAGGAAGCGGGGTTTATCTACTCGCTGGCGGTCGCTTTGAAGGCCGAGGGATGCCGTATCAGCATTGTTGCGCCGGCGGAAGCGGATCTGGGCTTTCTGCCTGATTTGGGCGCA
>JAKAZF010000309.1 GCA_021826605.1 Planctomycetota bacterium
CAAGCTGAACACTGCGGACATTGACGCTCTGGCTGCGGCTCGTGAAGCCGGGATTACGGTGAGCATCTGCACGGGCCGCAGTATTGGAGAAGCGCTTGATATTATTAAGCCGCTGAATCTGTCCGGTCCGGGTGTATTTATTACCGGGGCCGCGATTTGTGATCTGGCCACCGGCGCAACCTTGCACCGCCAGGCCATCGACCCGGTTGTCGTAAGGGAACTTATCACGTTTTTCGGTGATCTCGGCCATGCGGTGCTGCTGCTGGTAGATGCTCCGGAAAATCCCGGACCGCGCTATATCATGACGCAGCACGGCCCGGTTCACGCCGCATCCGAAGAATGGTTTCTACGCAACAGAATGGCGGCACAAATTGTCGAATATCCGGATGACCACACCCTTGCGTGCGTATTACGGCTGGGCATTGTTGTAGATTTGCCGCAGAGTGCGGACATTACCGCGCAACTGACACAGCGGTTTGAATCGCGAATCAAATTTTTGGCATTACGTGCTCCCGCATTTGAATGCCATGTCATTGAGGTCTTTGCGCAACATGTCGATAAGTGGACTGGAATCCAGCGGCTTTGTGCCCTGCTGAATATCGACAGCAGCCTTGCGGTACCCATTGGGGATGATGTCAACGATTTGCCGATGCTGCGTCATGCCACCTTGAGCTTTGCGATGGGAAATGCCGCCCCGGAAATTCAGCGCGCCGCCAAACACGTCACGCGATCCCAAAGCCAGGCCGGCGTGGCCGCAGCTGTAGAAGCCGTTCTGACCGGCAAGTTGCGGCACGAACGAGGGCCGGTACATTTGTAACACTGAGTCAGCCGGCGGCCAGGTGTCTAAGTAACGGGCGCGGAGCCGCAAGTATAAGGGCCTGCGCGCACCCGCAGCTATCTGCCTATTTGCTTAACGCCTGCATAGCACCGGATAACATTTTATCGACCACCCTCACGTTGTCAGCTGTGGCAGTAGAATTTCCCAGCACCAGTTCTGCGCAATGCACGCAATAATACAAATGGGATATGGCACGCTGCCGCGGCGTGTAGTGCATGGGCACCACCGGCACCGGCGCAACCAGTTGTTTCAAAAGAAACTGCGCCTGCGCGAGCAAAACCGACAATCGCTTCATATCCGGCAGTTGAGCTACCGGCCACTTCACATCCTGCCGCATGACCACCGCACCGTTGGCCAGAACAGCACCCAGACCGATATAATCGCCCGAATATTTTCTGTCTGACAATTGAAGGTCCGCATGATCTGTCTTGCCGCCTTTGATCTTTATGATCTTTTTTTTGCCCAGGTAAATAACATACCGCACGGCCTGAGGGTACGGCTTCCAAGTAAGCAGGATCGCCTGACCCCGGCATGTCGCGGCGACATGAAGCTGTTGAATAGTCTGCCCGGCGATAACCACGTGCTCAAAATGGATTTGCCTCGCATTTTTCAGCCAGACAAACGGTGATTTGGTGCCGGCCGAGCCGATCGTGATATTGCGTAATACCACATGTTCAATGGGAGATGGATCCAGATTTACCAGAGCAATAGCCGCCGGGCCGGGGGATTCAATGCGATTAATATGCACATTACTGATCGCCCAATCGGAGATTTTGGGCACAAAACCCGCGTTTGGCAGTGAATATCCGCCGGCCCAGGCGATGGCGGGCTGGGTCAGGCAGCGTACCGAGTCGGCAGTAATTCCACGTATATATATGTGTTTGATATATCCGCCGCGTTCGCCGCCCCATTTCATAAAAATAATATTGGCGGAAGCGCCAAATTCATTATCCAGTTCAAAGACATTTTTTATTCCGCCGGACATTTCACTGCCAAAGCCAATATCATGTGACAGCCAGTTATGCCGGATAATAATATTTTCCGACGGCCTGCCGCCATTGACGCTCCAGGCATCGGCGTTCCTGCCGGATTTGATGACAATGTTGTCATCATCATTACGGATGGAGCAATTTTGAATCAGTGTGTCATCGCAGGAATCCACATCAATTCCGTCATCCATATTTTTGACATGATTATAAACCGTCACACCCTCAATAATGACATTGGTGGAAAAGCAGGGATGAATGGTCCAGAATGGTGTATTGGTGAACGTGACGTCGCGCACCAGTATATTGTGACACTCTTCAAAATCACAGAACTCCGGCATCAGATGCCATCCGGTTCCAAAAATTCGTTTGCGCATGGCTGTGAGATGATCGGAATACGCCCAGTTAATTAACCGGTCTTTCCATTTGAGTTTCAGTTGGGAATCATACCAGTGAATCCAGGTGGAATTGGGGTTATTGCGCTGCGCGTTAAATGTACCCAGGCCGGTTACCGCCACATCGGTTTGCCGGAACGCGTAAATGAGCGGTGAATAATTGTAGCACCATACCCCTTCATAGCGCACCAGCACGCAGCCTTTCAAAGATGCTTTGCCGGTAAGATAATCGCGGGGATTGAAGCCGAAGTTAATCTGCGATCCGCCGTTGAGATGGAAATTGACATTCGATAACAGCGTGATCGGACCGTTGCACACATACGTGCCCTTCGGCACCACCACGGTTCCACCGCCGGCAGCATGGCAGGCATGAATGGCATGGTTAAAGGCCAATTCACAATCTGTTGTTCCATCCGCCTTGGCCCCATACTTCGTGACGTTAAAATACCGATGCGGAAATGTGGGTGCGTGAATCTTCCGCAGGATGGCATGATACAGCTTGCTATTCCAGACCATCGGAGCCGTCCCGCGCACAGGTGCGGTTGCCGCCACTGCACGCGCCCCCGGCAATGCCAAAACCATAAAAAAGCCTGACAACACTGCAATCAGGCCAACTTGGTTAAGCGCCCGCAGCCACGCCCTTGCCCTCTGAACCGTCAAAACAGTATCGCGCATGAAACACTTCTTGTGATAGCAACATAAAATATCAAGGACACGACTTATCACGCAGCTTACAGCCCCCGCTGCCTGGCCGTCAACTACTAAGTGTCATTTCTAAAATGTGCCCCGGTAAGAGGATGGCTCTAATCAATAACAATCACGCAAAGATCCTTGGGGCCATGCACGCCGGTAACCAGATTCATTTCGATATCCGCAGTTTTACTGGGACCGTTGATGATCACCACATTGGACGCCATGCGCCCGCCGGTATCGCGCAGCACATGCGGCAGCGCGTCGATCATATCAGCGACAATCCGTACCGCTGGAAGCAGCACAATATGCAGGGGAATCGTCAGCGTTGTGGAGCGGCCAAAGCCGGGATCACTCCATACCATCAACGCGCCGGTATCCGCTAAGCCGTAACGGCAATCCGTAATGCCCGCATCGCATTGAAATACCAATTTTTCACAATTTGGATCCGTCCAGAGATCAATGCGATACCCCTTGGCCTGTAAATGGCCGGCGATTAAATCTTCAGGCAAATCTGCCATGTTCACCATGATCGACTTTACGTTTCGAGTCGCTAAAAGCTCATCAATGGCGGGAATTATCCCCTCGGAATTGGTGCGCGTAACGGTCATGCCGTTTGCGCGGGCCTGCTGCATCCATCGCTCCACCCGGCGCGGATCACCGGCGGCAACCTGCCGCAGTAATTTTTCCCGTACTTCCGGCCGGGCATCAGGGGCGGGTGCAGGACCGGCTGCGCTGTGGCCCAGGGCATGGCGCACAGAGGCTAGAAACTCCAGCCGCTTGGCGGAATTGCCCTCTGAACTACGCAGGGAATCACGTGCCATTGTTATCATCACCTTCCAAAGCCGCGCCAGGCCATGCTATTTTCCATGTTTCTCACCAGCGCGATACTGCTTATAGACGTAGCGAAAATCATGCTTTGCAGGTATGGGGAAATCTCTCTGGGCGGTCCAGCCTGCGGCCGGGCCGGGCAGTTTTTTTATCCAACCATCTTTACTTCCCATGCTGCGCAACAACACCCGCTGGACAACCTGCCCCAACCGATAGCTCCAGACGTGCCGCAAACCCCACGCCCATAGTTTAAAGACGGTGCGTTCCGAACGCGTGGTAATACCCTGCTGCACCTGGTCTCTTTTTAGTTTGATGAGAAACTCGGGGATATTGATTTTGACCGGGCAGGCCTCAAAGCACGCCCCGCATAAACTCGATGCGTGCGGCAGATGCTTATGATTTTCCAGCCCGTTAAATAGTGGTGTTAATAATGCGCCAATCGGTCCCGGGTACACGCTGCCATACGTCCGTCCCCCCACCTTGCGATAAATCGGACATGCATTAAGGCACGCGCCGCAGCGGATGCAGCGCAACGTGTCACGATATTCACCGGCCAATATTTTGGATCGTCCGTTATCCATAATAACTAAATGAAGCTCTTCCGGGCCGTCATGCTCACCGGGCCGCCGACAGCCCGTGATGATATTGGTGTACTGCGTTAAGGCCTGCCCGGATGCGGACCGGGCCAGAAGTTTGAGAAACACCGGCAGATCATCCAGGGCGGGAATAACCTTTTCCATGCCCATCAGCGCCACGTGAATCCGCGGGCGGGTAGTACACATGCGGCCATTGCCTTCGTTGGTGCATAACACCAGCGACCCGGTTTCAGCCACCGCAAAGTTCACACCGCTGATGCCCATATCCGCCTGATTAAAGCGATTCCGCAGATACACGCGGGCC
>JAKAZF010000310.1 GCA_021826605.1 Planctomycetota bacterium
GCGGTTTCTGTCGCCGGAATTTATGGTACATCAGCAGCTTTCCTGGAAGGGTATTTTTTTTACTTTTCTGGGGCCAATGATGCTCGGTGGATTAATTTGCGGATTGGCTCTGGGTACAGCGGCGGTGTTGATCACCCGCGCCATGCTGGCCCGCATTCATCGCAAATCGCCGACATCCAGCACCGCTGACGGGCCTGATTCAGCACCGGCAAATGCGGAAATGACATCCTGATGGTGTAGGTGAATCGGAAAGCACATTTTGCCGGGCTGTCGTACGGAATATTTCCGTGATGGTGCCTCCGCACCCAACCGAGGCATGTACTTAGCTCAATGCGGCAGCGTTGAGTTGGACGGCAGGGTGGCGTGGGCCTTGCGACGGCGGCCTGGTTGGACCAACTAATCCGTGGAAAATTCCTTTTCCCGATTGGCCAACTGTGACCGCAAACGCGCGATGATGCTGGAGTGCATCTGACTGACGCGAGATTCGGAAAGCTCCAGGGCGTCGCCAATTTCTTTCATGGTCATTTCTTCATAATAGTACAGCACGAGGATCATTTTTTCCGAGCGGGATAAGCCGCGGGTAATTAAATCCTTGATATCACGCTGGTGCAAGATCGCCAGGGGTGAATCAGAAGCTTTGTCCTGCAGCACATCGACTTCGCGCACGTCTTTGTCGCTGTCGGATTCAAACCATTTCCGGGACAGGCTTACCTGGGAAACAGCGCTGGAATCCTTGAGCATTTTTTCAAATTCGTCAGGCGGCACGCCCAGATGGGCGGCGATTTCGTCCTGGGTAGGGGCACGACCCAGTTTCATTTCCAATTGCCGGGACGCCTGAATAACTTTACTGGAGCGGCTGCGCACCAGGCGGGGCACCCAGTCCATGTTGCGTAATTCGTCGAGAATCGCACCGCGAATACGCGGCGCGCAGTAGGTCTCAAATTTCACGCCCCGATTGGGGTCAAAAGATTCGATGGCATCTTTCAGCCCGAAGGAGCCGGCCTGGATAAGATCATCGAGATCCACTTCATCGGGCAATTTGGAATAAATACGATCGGCGTTATAGCGCACCAATGGCAGATATTCCATCATCAGCAGATTGCGCATAACTTCGGTCTTGTTGGCTTTGAACTTTTTCCAGACATCATTGATGTCCTGTTCAATGGCTGCGGTTGTTGTGCGAGTTTTTGCCATGGGTCGCTCCTTGACCAGACCAGCACCTGAACGGATGGTGACTCCCATATCCGCCAGGCGCAAAACACACGTGGGCCTCATGCCCCCTGAACATTCCATATAACACTGTATCGCGACGGTGGTGGATTACCGAAACACGGATCGCCCCATCGCCAAACGGATGGGAAACGGAGTAGCCGGCGGTTCTCACCGCTGATCTCGCAAATTTATTTTTTGACGTAATTACAAAATAGCGCGTGGATGGTAATGTTTTAGCGGGGGTACCCGGGGCGGCCCGCACGGTATCCCGTCCATGAATTTTATAGGTCAAATTTTGGACTAAACCAAGCATATCGAATCCATTCGTTGCTTTGGGTGGCCTTCCCTGCCTTATGAGAGTATCAAACCATTGCAACACAGCGTCCAGATTTTTTGATGCTCTCACGAACTGATCAGCGATTTTAACGTGGCATACCGGGCTTAACAACCTCCCGGAATAAAATGTTCATGCCACTGTCGCTGGCTTTCCACGTAGTGTAACACGGCATTTTTGGAAAGCAAGAGTATTTTTTATCAATTAATTTGGCGTCTGCACGCCCAGCAGGTGCACCCGAAACTTCAGCGTGCTGTTGGCGGGAATTCCGCTGCCCGGAGGAGATTGATCTCCGTAGGCCAGTGCCGCCGGAATTGTCAGCTCACGAATTCCGCCTACCCGCATGCCTTTTACGCCAATATCCCAACCTGGAATAACCTGCCCGGCACCGAGCACAAATGGGAACGGCTGATTGCCGTGGAGTTTGCTGGCGTCGAAAACTTTACCGTTCATCAGCATACCCGTGTAATGGACAATGGCGGTTTCGCCGTCTTCCGCCACCGGACCTGTGCCGATTTTTATATCTTTGATAATCAATCCATCCGCGAGCTTTCGCACCTGACCCGCTTTGCCGGGTTGGGCGGCGGCGGCAGTTGTCGCAGGCGCTGTACTGGGAGCTGCGCCGGCGGGGACAACGGCGGTGGCATTGGGCGGGGTGGCCGGGGCTGATGCCTGGGGGGCCTGTTGTGAACCGGAGTTGCCGCAGCCCACGAGAGCCAGAGCGAGTGTGGAAGTTGCAGCAGCCATGATTATTTTGGGCAGGGTTTTCATTTTCGATGATCCTCAAAAAAGTGGTTCACAAACGCATGGGTGTATTATGCACGATCTTCGCGGCATGGACAAATCAGAAATCACTACGGATTAGGCCAGTCTGCATTCACGAAGCGCCCCGCTTCCAGAATGGTTTTGCCATCGACCTCAATGCGGCATCCCGGCTGGCGCAAATCGCACACCATGTCCCAGTGCAGACCACTTTCATTTTTTCCGCCGGTTTCCGGATAGGCCGCGCCCAATGCCGCATGACAGGTTCCGCCGATTTTTTCATCAAACAGCGTGTTACGCGTGTATTGTTGAATTGAAAAATTGGTGCCAATGGCAAATTCACCCAGCGTTCGGCTGCCGGCATCCTGATCCATCATGGCGGTAAGAAAATCCAATCCCTTGGAGGCAGTGGCATCGATTACTTTGCCATTCTTGAACTTCAGCACAATGCCGTCACATTCGCGGCCATGATGCACCGCCGGGAAACTGTAACGAATCACGCCGTTGACCGCATCTTCAATCGGCCCGGTGAACACTTCTCCATCCGGAAAATTTTCATGCCCGCAGCAGTTAATCCAGCGACGTCCTTCCACGCCCAAACGCAAATCAGTATCTTTGGCGATCACATGCACTTCTTTGGCACCGTTAAGATAATCCGCCAGCCGCTGCTGCTTTTCGCTGATCCGCTTCCAGGCCGCCACCGGATCATCCAGATGCAGCAATCCGCCACGGAAAACGAAATCCACATAATCGTGCAGCGACATTTCCGCATCCTGCGCACTGGCCTGCGTGGGATATTGCGTCCCCACCCATTTTAATTTGCCCTCTGCGGCACGCTCCAGAAAGCGTTTGCTGATCGGCCTGCGGGCCTGCGCGGCGGCGGCCTGCTTCTTGGGGTCCACCTGCGTCATGGAACGGGTATTTTCCTGGGCCCAAAGACCAATCGATACATCCATATTTTCAACAATGAATTGTGACACCGGCGAAACGTATTCCAATTGCCGGGCACTGGCCACGCGATAAAACGCTTCGTCCATCGCATCGGAACTCATGGAAACCGTTGGATGTCCCCCCGCTAGAAGCACCTCTTCATAAATGGCTTCAATGAGCGGCAGGCCGATGGCATCGCCGGAAATTCTCACCAGTTCGCCCGCTTTGACTCCCGCAGAATAACCCACAAGCACCTTGGCAAGTTTATCTAATCGCTGATCCCGCATGCCGTAACATCCTTTCGTAAAAGGCCTGAAAGCCTGTCCGAGCCAGATTACCGCATGAACCCGCCGCCCGCAACGTGTGATGGCATGGAGAGACTATCCGGATTCCATCGTCACTTGGATGGCCATGCGCAGTAATTCGCTGCTGCTGGCCAGGTTGAGTTTTTCTTTGATGTGTTCGCGGTGCGCTTCAATGGTTTTTGTGCTTAGATGCAGGGTTTTGGCGATCTCACGCACGGGCTTGCCCTGGCCGAGAAACTGAAAAATTTCCAGTTCACGATCGGTCAGCAGATCCAGGGATGATTTCAGCGGTTGATTTCCTGAAACAGCCAACTGGCGCAACACGCGGGCGGCGATGGCTTCACTTACATAAATTTCCCCGGTAAGAATTCGCCGGATCGCCAGGAGGATTTTCTCGGTGGCTTCCTGCTTCATGATATAGCCACGGGCACCGGCGCGCAAAGCTCGCTCGGCGTACATGTTTTCATCGTGCATGGAAAGCACCAGCATCAGCAAATTCTCGTCGCGGGCCTTGAGGTCTTTAATGAGTTCCAAGCCCGGCTTGCCCTTCATCGATAAATCCACAACCACCAGATCAGGCTTGAGTGTGGAAATTAAATTCATTGCGACATCGGCATCGGGCGCTTCACCGCAGACGCTCAGATCACCTGCGGCTTCAATAAGCAGGCGCACCCCCTGCCGCGCTACGGGATGGTCGTCCACGAGCACAATGCGCGGCAGTACTTTTACATTTTTAGATCGCGGGCGAATCGTCGGCATGATGCACGGTCTCCAAGTTGGGTTCAGGCCCTCCCACGGAACAGACCACGGTGGTGCCCGACCCCGGGCTGCTGCGAATATCCAGGTGGCCGCCAATAACGCGGGCTCGATAATCCATTATACGTAATCCCAGGCCGCGGCCGCGCGGTTCCGAAAATCCCGCGCCATCATCATGGATGGTCAGGCGCACCAGCGAGCCAAGTGTCTGGGAGCTGATATCAAGATGTTTCGCCTGCCCATGGCGGACGGCGTTGTTCATGGCTTCCTGCGCAATGCGATAAAGATGCGTCGCCGCCATAAGAGAGCATGACTGCGGCAGCGCATCGGCGCG
>JAKAZF010000311.1 GCA_021826605.1 Planctomycetota bacterium
TGTCTTCGCCACCTTATCCATGCTAATGCCGTACTCCGGTTGGCTGGCGCTGCGACTTTCCGGAATATATCTATGGCGGCCATTTTACTTAGAAGCCAATCATCGTTTTATATTCAATGGCGATGTGGATGTAGGAGCCCAAGGTCGCTAAGAAGCCGATAATTGCCAACGCTGTATACACATTGGGCTGCGGCCGTACGGTAATTCGGGCGGGTGGGTTTACTCGTGACATGACGACTCCCGACAAATCAAAAAATCAATTCTTAACCGCACGGCTTCCAGGTACTACCCCAGAAGCAACTCGCTGCGGTATCCGCAGCACACACTGGCGTGCGGAACAACAACCAACCGCATATTAAGCCGAATCCATTTTCGGCTTAAATTCCGGATCATCAGACGCCCGGGCCGCTCATGACCATTTCGTTTGGTGCAATGGTCGTGCCCGGAGCCTGCAGCGATACCACGCCGACAGATTCAGTGGCATCAGCCTTTTGTACTACCACATCGCCGATGTAGCGGCCATTGGAATAAATGGTCAGGCGGGTACCTTTACCCACCCCGTCACGCGTACCCAATGAAGCACTGACATAGGTATGGCCATTATAGCTGGCGACTTTCAACACCGTTCCGTTGACCTGTACGGATGTTGGCACACCCGCCACCGCAGTGGACAAAGTGGTGGATGTCGGGCTGGAGGTTTTAGCAGCGACTTCCATTTTCGACATCTGCCGATGCAGCGACGCCACGCTCTCCTGGAGAACCTGGATGGTCTGTCGGGCGATGTTGCGCTCGTTGGTCAGTTCGGTAATACGGCGACCCAGTTCGGCATTTTGATTCACATACGTCAAGAGCTTCGGCCGCATCGCGTCAAGAACGGTATTCTGCCCGGCAACCTGCTTGTTGAGAGAACTGACCGTACTGGTCAAATCTGTGATGCTGGTCTGCAACTGGCTTTTTGCCACCCGCAACTGCGCGATGGTTGTCTGGTCATCAGCAAGCTTGGATTGCAGATCAAGGATCGTATTGTTCAAACGGCCGGCCTTTTCCGCACCCTTCTGAAGCGCTGCGGTAAGTTGTGTCTGCAGATTGGTGTTGGCCTGCTGGAGTTGGGTCGTCATGGCCTGCGCCGCAATCTGCGCTTTTTGCGAACTCGCCACCTGACTGCGATAGTTCTGTTGCTTATCGGCAAACAAAATAACCAGAACGGACAGGACCAGTGCCAGCACAAGCTGCAAGAGCACAAACGTTTTTGTTAGAGTATTCAAGAGGGCCTCCTGTGGGTAAACAAATCCAAATCAGACCACGTCAACTTCATGCCAAAGCAAAGACTTTACTCTGACTTTCTCCCGCCATAATTCCAGAAGTTTAATAGCCGGCGGCAACCTGTCAAGGAAAAAATGAACAATCGGACAATTCACGGCTCTTTTTTCGCACCCACAAAACTGTTGTTTAACTGAAAACCGCTTTCGCAATCATTCATTTCCCTCTTCAACCGTGCGGCTTTCATTGCTCTGATCGGATTCTCTCATCATCGGCACCGGCGTTTGATTCAGAACCAGGAAGTTCAAGCACAAAACATAAAAAATTTCAGCGGCCGAAGAAATCAACGCTCCGCGCCAAGGCCGATCGCAATTCGCTGCGCGGCACGATGCGATCGATAAATCCCTTGCTTAACAGGAATTCGGCGCGTTGGAACCCTTCCGGCAATTCCATGCGAATGGTGTTGGCTATTGTCCGTGGTCCGGCAAAGCCGATCATTGCTTTTGGCTCGGCAAAAATCAGGTCGCCAAGCATTGCAAAACTCGCCGTTACACCGCCTGTCGTGGGATCCGCCAGTACACTGACGAATAAACCGCCATGACGATGATGCCGCGCCAGCGCCGCCGAGGTTTTCGCCATCTGCATAAGACTGATGGTACTTTCCTGCATACGCGCCCCGCCGGAACATGAAATGATCACAACCGGCAGATGCTCAGCCGTGGCACGTTCCACCGCACGCGTGATTTTTTCCCCCACCACCGCCCCCATGGAGCCGGCCAGAAAGGTAAAATCCATGGCGGCCAGAATGATCGGACGGCCCTTGACGAAGGCTCGACCTGTTAACAAGCCATCTTTGGAACCGGTAATTTTTTGTGCTTCCGCCAGTTGTTGACGATAGGCTTTTTTAGCTGAAAAGCGGAGTTGATCTGTGGGAGCAAGCTGAGAATCCATTTCTTCAAAGGATCCGTCATCGGCCAGCATGGCGATGCGCTGGCGCGCTGAAACACGAAAATGGTGCTTACAGCCGGGACATGTGTGAAAGTTTTCTTCCATTTCCTTGCGAAAGATCATCTGGCTGCATCCGGGGCACGCCAGCCAAAGCCCCTCGGGCACATTCACGTGCTTGCGGGCTGGAGCCAGATTAAGAGAGTTATTGACCGGTGTTGATGTCTGTTGCGCCATAGTCATCTGTGTCATCTTGTTTTCCTTATGCCATCCATTGCCATTCAAGTATTGCCCATCCTGCGATTATTATAAATCGCCGACAATGCCCGATAACCACACACCCCGCTTCGGTGGCTTTGGTTAAGGTGCTATGATAAGACTCTCAAGGCTGCAAGGCAATACTTTTTTTTCATTCCATTAACATTGACCATGGACAGGATGCCGTATTTTTCGCTTTTTAACATATTTTTCCAGCCCAAGGCAAAATAATCGGCTAGTTTTTTCTTTTTACGAATATTTCGATTTTATTTATCGGATGTTAGAATATCATTGAAATTTTGGCGGTTGAGCGTTGGCTTTCCTGCAATTTGAAAATTAACGTATCCTTATACACATGACCAGTACCATTTTATCTCGGTATCGTCTCTGGATTTTCGGCACCGCGCTGATCGTGGTATTCATGCTCACTGGCCTTGGGACCGGCATGTGGTTACTGTTCACCGGATGGGAAAACGGCAGAATTGCCCAGGCGTCGCTGCGCTCAGAACTTCTGGCCCAGTCGCTGCTGGCTCGCACGGCGCCGGCCAGAAACCGGTTTAAGGGATATTTGCTCTGGGCACGCCCCACCCTGGCTCTTATTTCCGAACATCTGAATTCATACCGGCATGTCGCCTATGTTCTGGTATGGAAGAGTAATGGAACGGTGGTGTTTCTTGCCACCAGGAATGCAGGACATTGGCAGATTGATTCCTCCTTTCTCGGCCATACACTTGACCCCACGCACTGGCCGAGTCCGGTCAGTACCGGCCTGACCCTGCGAACCATTGACCAGGCACCGTGGCAAACGTATGCACGTAGTTACATTGATACACAAATGCCGTTGAACTGGCCCGGAACACAGGCCATTTTGAGTGTCGGCTATCGTGCCGCAACATTTAATGCCGGTTTCTTTCATGATCTGCATCATGCTATTTTCATCCTGGCGCTGGGAAACCTGCTGACCGGGCTGACGCTGGCTATTCTGGCACTGTGGATCAAACAGCGATTTGATAAAAGCCGTGAACAATATGCCAGAACACTTCTGGCCCGCACCAGTCTGCTTAGCGAACGCGGCATGCTGGCTTCGGTGCTGGCCCATGAAGTGCGATCTCCGCTGACGGCGTTGCGATTTAATCTTCACTTCATGCACAGTTTATTGGATTGTCCGAACAGCGATCCCGCACGCCATGCGGAACTTCTTCATTCGTGCGAACGCGAAGTGCGCAGGCTGGATCTCATGCTGGATGACTTTCTTACCCGTACGCAGATTGTCGGTCAGTCGCGCGAAAGTTCACTCAACACCGTCGTGACCGAAGCACTGGACTTCCTGAAGCCCGCGCTGGCCAATCAGGATATTCGTGTTATTACACACCTGGACCCCACGGATCCGCATGTATCAATCAGCTCTGATGAATTGCGACAGGTGCTGCTGAACTTGTGTACCAACGCCCAGGAAGCCATGCCAAGATCAGGTTCGCTGGTCATTTCGACTCTTGCCGAACCGGAAAATGCCGTATTGCTCGTGCGTGACAGCGGCAAAGGCATCGCACCGGATGTTCAGGAACGGTTATTCGATCCCTTTTTCACCACGAAACCGCGCGGAAGCGGATTGGGGCTGGCTCTGGTGCGGCGCGTGGTGACAGGAGCCGGGGGCGGTGTGTTCTTTGAAAGTCAGTTGCAACACGGAACAACTTTTCGCATTGTTCTGCCCCGCGCCATGGCTACAACGGCTCAGGCCGGCAGCGGTACGGATAACTTCAGTGAAATGACAGCCTTGCACGCCACGCTCAACGCGCCAGTGCTGGAATCACCACATTCAGATAAGGGGTCTTAAGATGATGGAAAACCCTCCCCGTCAACGGGGCAGGATATTACTGGCGGAGGATGATCAAAGTGTATTGGACGCTTTGACCATGGTGCTCAAGCACGCCGGTTATGAAGTGCTCCCGGCCCGCACGGGCCGGGAGGCTCTGCGCATGTTAGGCGCAGATATTCAGCTGTTAATATCTGATTTATGGATGCCGCAGATGGATGGCTTGGCTCTGCTGGACGAAGCCCGCCGCACCGTACCGGCCTTGCAGACAGTCATCATTACCGGCAATGCCACCGTACCCAGCGCCGTGCGGGCCATGAAACTTGGGGCCTTTGATTATCTCACCAAGC
>JAKAZF010000312.1 GCA_021826605.1 Planctomycetota bacterium
TTCAATTCCAATGGCCAATTGGGGAATCGTGGCCACCATCGATTGCACCGATCCGACCACCATGGTGAAAAATCCCTGATACATCACCACATCGCCCACGGTAATCCAGCCGCGATAGCATTGCCATACATTAAACACCAGACACAGCATCTGAAAAAATTGAAAGGTTGCCCATCCCGATGATCCAAAGAGATTGCTGGTGGTATCGAGTTCCTGCCCGACACGGCGAATGCGCAAAAGCCGCCGGTTTACCCGATTGACCTCGGATTGTTCCACCGCATGCGCACGAGCCACGGGTATCATCTCAATCATTTCTGAAACTTCGCCCGACATTTTTTCCAGTTCCACCCGAAAAGCCTCGTTGCGCTGGTGCATCACGCCGCCGAATAACCGCGTCAAGCCCACCGCCGCCGGAACCGTGACCAGAAAAAACAGCAGGGTGACGGGGCTTCGCGCCACGGTGACAACAAACGCGGCCACCAGGATCAGCACGCCGGAAAGCAATGTATCAATCAGCAGACTGGATAACTGCTGTACCGCTTCGACATCGCGCAGGACTTTGCTTTGCAGCCGTCCTGAAAGCATGTTGTCGTGAAAACTCATCGAAAGCTGCTGCAATCGGACCACCAGCGCTGACCGCAGCACCAGTTGCACCTGCCGTACCACCGATGAAAGCAGCTTGGCATACAGCGTGTGCATGGGAATGTTCTGCGCAATTAAAACAAACATGATCGCGGCATTAATGATGATAAACCGGATCAGCGGCCCGGTGGCGTAAATATGGCCGCCATGCCGGGCGGAGTCGATGCGCGTAATGGCTGTGATAATGTTACCTGTGACAATCGGTAACGCCCACACCGGCGATTGCTTAATGGCAAAGGCAATGATGACCAGAATCATCCGGGGACGATAATTCTGGAACAGGCTCCAAAGCGTACCCAGCGGCGTTTTATTGCGGTATGCAGAATCAAGCGCCGCATGAATCTGATCTTCAGTCGATTTGGTACTGCCATGTGCCTTCACAAAACTGCGCCGCCCTGTTCTGCATTTCTCAACGGTTTCATCCGAAACCACTAACACGCAGCGGACCGCCGCCACGCCGCTGTCGCTGCGTATCTATACCGAAATGGATTATCCCATGGACAGACGGTTTTGTCAGTGTATTAAGCAAAAACAACGTGACGTGACAGCATGGCCGGCAACATGGGACCACGATGAAGTGTTGTCGCATTTTTCCGCGCCAGGCCTGATTTACTTCCCGCGAGGCTTCCCATCCTTCAGGCACAGATTCCGGAATTCAAGGCGCGCCAAGGCCCGGGCACAGGCCGCGATTCCGTGAGAAGAAAAAAAACGGCTGCATCCGCTACGGCATCGGAAGATTTTTCAGATTGATGGGAATCTGCAACATTTCCTGGCGCGTAAAAACCACCAACTGCAACACTGCCGGCTTGCCACCCATTACATTGACGTTATAGCTCATGCCCTGCGGACCGCCGCCGCCGCCGCCCCAGCCATTGGTCTGAATCGTGCGACCACCCGCCGTAAGAATGGTATCGTTGTTCAGCTGCTCGAGCTGATTCATCACATTTTGCGTTGCGGAGTTCGGGTTAACCAAAGCACCACCCGCCTGTTTGATCTGGTAAGTAAAATGCCACATTCCATTCTGCATTGTCCGGTGACTGACCGAAACAGTGACGCCGCCGATTGTGGCGGAGGCAATCCCTTTGGCCTTAAATTTAAGTTTCAGCGTTTTCTTATGCAGGGACACGGTTACGGGAATATAGCCTTTCAATTCGGCAATCCTTGTTCCCGGATGATGCGGCCATTGCAATGCAATATTGAAATTCGCCACACCACCCATCTGATTGCCGTACCACATATTGCCCGGAGTGGCACTGATAAGGGAATTGCCGTGATTATCAACCGCCTTGGTCACGACCGCCTGCTGAATCTGCATCGGCCCCATTTTTCCCGGTATCGACAACAGGGCCGCCTGTATGTTAAACGATTCGTTTGTCGCCGCCCCGGACTGCATGAAATTCACATTGCGACTGTAGTTAATGCTCTGCGGTGTAATGGCAAAAGCCCCCTGCATGTCCACAATATGCCCCTTGCCCAATACGCCGTTGGCAATCAGAGTCATCTGCTGCGGATTTCCATAATACCCCATCGAGGGTGATATGCCGGTTAGAACCGCAAGCTTCTGCATGACTTTCCAGAACGGCACATCATGCGCGTGAATGGTGACCTGCGGCATGACACCCTGATTGATAAAATGAGGCGTTGTTCCCGCCTGCCGGCATACGATGTCAAATGCCTGCCGGGCGGAAATATTTTCAGCATCAAGTGTTATCAACGGCCCGCGCAGAAGATCCGCGTGCGCAATATTATCCAGGTCCTCCCGCAGCAGATGGCGCATCTCCGGTGTGGTCATGCCCGCAAGTGCCTTTTTCATTGCCGGAACCGCAGAATCCCCCGCCGCCAGTAATGCTTTGGCGGCGGTATGACGAATCGCATAGCGCTGGCTGGCAAGCTGCCTGATCCATTGATTCAACTGCGCAGAGGTGGGTTTCATCGCCGCAACCGCCGGAACCGCCGCCGGTTCCGCTGCTCCGGCAGCCCACACCGCCGATGACGCAAATGATATCACCGCGCATGCCATCGCCGCGACAGTGCCTGCCGCGGTTCCAAAAGCCACCCATTTCCGAATTAACTGCCTGTACATCCGCGACCCCCGTGATGAATTATTTCCGTCATTCCCGATGACGCATATATTGGACTCGGACCATTGCGCATGATAATCCGCCTGAGCTTTTGCGGCAATCGCGGTCAACCGTGTGCTATTTTCAACACTTTTAAATTATCTTATGATAAGGGCTATGCTGCTGAACCAACTCGTGACGTTACGTATTATCCAGAGCCTGTGGCTGATATTGACGGCCTATTGGGTGGTTCTGGCATTCAATAATAAAAAATCGGTCTATCGGCAAAGCTGGCTGGCACGCATGGGATATGTGGTGCCGCTGATTCTCGCTTCCATGATAATCTCACGATTGTCTCTGGGAAAAATCCCGCTCCTGCCTATATCAACTTTCGGACGGATGATCGGGGTTTTGCTGTGCGCCGCCGGTATCGCGTTTGCCATCTGGGCCCGGACGATTTTGGGTACCAATTGGAGTGGGATTGCAACCGTAAAGGAAAATCATGAGTTGATCTGCCGCGGACCATACGCCGTGGTGCGCCATCCGATATACACCGGATTGTTGCTGGCCTACATCGGCACGGCGCTGGCGTTATGGCCCACCGTTGGAAGCCTGACGCTGCTGGCAGCTTTTATTCTGGCTGGTGTGATCAAATCCCGGCAGGAAGAGAAACTCATGGAAAGCCAATTCCCGGATGCCTATGCGGCCTACCGGAAAAAGGTGCGGGGCGGGATATTTCCGCATTATTGAGATTCCCGCGGCAAACGCACCGTATCTCACGGGCCTAATCGCAATATTTTTCAAGATATTCCAGCATCAGGTGCAATACCACTTCATGGGCTTCCTGTATGGCGGCGGTGCGCTGGCTGTTCACCACCAGCGCCTGATCACAATGGGAGAGCGCTTTTCCGCCGCCTTTGCCCAGAAGCCCGATGGTCTTTCCGCCCCGCTGTCGCATCACCTCACACGCACGGATGAGATTCGCACTGTTACCGCTGCTGGAAAAGACCACCAGCACATCGCCACTTTGCGCAAATGCCTCCACCTGTCTGGAAAACACGCTGCCGAAATCCCAATCGTTGGCAATGCACGTCAGAGCCGTTCCGTCGGCCGCCAGACACATCGCCGGCAAAGCCCGCCGATCGGGCCGGCTGTAGCGTCCGGTTAATTCCTCCGCGAGATGTAACGCCGCGGCGGCAGATCCACCGTTACCGGCCGTAAGGAGTTTTTTTCCGCCCAGCAGCGCGGAAGTTACCGTTTCACAAATGGCCGCAATGTGTTCCAGTTGATCGGAAAGCGTTCCGATCACGCGCGAAGAATCCGCCACGCAATCCTGCATCCAATGATGATTTTTTGACACACGAACTCCGTTTCATAAGGACACGTTTTCAGAGACTGTTACGTGTTCAGGGCTTCAAGTTCTTCCGGGCGCAGTTTCAGGCGGCACGCGTGAGAAGAATCTTCAATGCTTTGCGGACGGCTGGCCCCGGGAATGGGAATGACCTGTGGACCTTTGGCCAGCAACCACGCCAGAACCACCTGATAAATGGAAACATGATGCGCAACCGCTATGCTTTCAAGCAATGGTTCAAAATGACCGAGTGTTTTGGCACCCCCGATGCCATTAAGCGGACTCCAGGCCAGGAAAGCAAGATTTTTTGCGTTGGCATACTGTAAAACGCCATCGGTCTCCGGCTGCCGGTGTTTGCGCGAATATTCATTTTGCACGCTGACAATATCCGCCACCACTTCCGCCGCTTCCAACTCCATAACCGAAAAATTACTTACACCAATAAAGCGAATCTTGCCTTCCTGTTGCATCTGCTTCAGACAGCCCAGACTTTCCGCCAATGGATAATTCGGATCAATGCGATGGTACTGATATAAGGTAATACATGACGTGCGCAGATTTTTTAATGATGC
>JAKAZF010000313.1 GCA_021826605.1 Planctomycetota bacterium
GGTATCAACAAAGAACTGGCCAGAGCGACACGGACGCAGGCACTTGAGCAAGCGTATCCGCGCCGGGGAGCCCTGACGTGGAATTGCCGAATATGAGCTTGGAATCGCGGACCTCCACAATCTTAAAAAGCGGATACTTTGCTTTTTGCCGTTGGGCGGAGCCGCCTGGGCACACTTTCGCTAAGTCACTTTTTATGATAAAAGTTGCGCAGGTTTTTCGGCTGTGGCCCCCGGTTTTTCTCCATAGCAAAAAAGGTGGTTTTTAATGCCAAAACGCACGGATATTAAGAGCATTCTGATTATTGGTTCAGGCCCCATTGTCATCGGGCAGGGCTGTGAATTTGACTATTCCGGCACGCAGGCGTGCAAAGCGCTTAAGGAAGAAGGATTCCGTGTCATTCTTGTCAATTCCAACCCGGCCACCATTATGACCGATCCGGAAATGGCCGACCGTACTTATGTCGAACCCATCACCATCGAGGCGGTTACGAAAATAATCGCCAAGGAGCGTCCGGACGCATTGCTGCCGACCTTGGGCGGGCAGACCGCGCTGAATATTTCTGTAGGGCTGGCGGATGCGGGAGTGTTGGAAAAATATTCGGTGCAGATGATTGGCGCCACGCGCGAGGCCATTCATCGCGGCGAAGATCGCAAGAAGTTCAAGCAAATCATGCAATCGATAGGGCTGGCGTGTCCGCGCAGCGGGTTGGCTTACAATATGGAGCAGGCCCGTGCTGTCGTGCAGGAAACCAATCTGCCCTGCATTATTCGTGCGTCGTTCACTCTGGGTGGTACCGGTTCCGGAATCGCCTATAACATGGAGGAATTTGAAACTCTGGCCCAGCGGGGCTTGGAAGCCTCCATGATTACGGAAATTCAGATTGATCAATCGTTGATCGGTTGGAAGGAATATGAATTGGAGGTGATGCGCGACCGGGCCGACAATGTCGTGATTATTTGTTGCATTGAAAACTTTGATCCCATGGGCGTGCATACTGGAGATTCCATTACCGTGGCCCCGGCCCAGACGCTGACCGACAAGGAGTACCAGCGGATGCGTGATGCGGCGATTGCGGTTATCCGGGCTATTGGGGTGGAAACCGGTGGGTCCAACATTCAGTTCGCCATCAACCCGAAAAATGGTGATATGGTCGTTATTGAAATGAACCCGCGCGTTTCGCGATCTTCCGCGCTGGCCAGCAAAGCAACAGGATTTCCGATTGCCCGCATTGCCGCCAAATTGGCCGTTGGCTACACGCTCGATGAACTGCCCAACGATATTACACAACGCACCGCGGCGTGTTTTGAACCGACCATTGATTATGTGGTGGTAAAAATTCCGCGCTGGACTTTTGAAAAATTCCCGGATGCCGATGAAACCCTTACCACACAGATGAAAAGTGTCGGCGAAGCCATGAGCATTGGTCGTACCTTCAAACAGGCCCTGCAAAAGGGTATTCGGTCCATGGAGGTCAAGCGTTTCGGCCTGGGCCTGGACCGGATTGATAAATGGTGGCGGTGGCAAAGTGAGGAATTGGCCCACCATGCGCCGGTTCAGGCTCTGGGCGATCGTGGATCGCTGGTGACCCGTACCGCTTCGCTGGAAGAGCAGGCCCAGGTATGGCCGATTCCGCTGGAAAAATTGGCCCGGAAACTTGCCGTGCCTTCTCAGGGGCGGATGTACTACATCCGATATGCCTTCAAAATGGGGCAGTCGATCGAGCAGGTGCATGAACTAACCCGTATTGATCCCTGGTTCCTGGCGCAGTTGAAAGAGTTGGTGGATTTTGAGAATGAGCTTTTGTCGCGTCGCGGCGAAATCCAGGGTATAGCCGGCGCAGCGGCGGGCCAACCGGGCGCGGCCAACAAGACAACTCCGGCTGGCCTGATGCTGCGTGCCAAGGAGCTTGGCTATTCGGATGTGCAATTGGGCACCGTATGGGGGCTGACGGCGGCGCAAGTGCGGGCCTTACGCAAAACGCTGGCAGTGGAACCGGTTTACAAACTGGTGGATACCTGCGCCGCGGAATTTGAAGCCGCCACCCCTTATTATTATTCCAGTTATGAACAGCCGGTGCGGCAGGTGGGGTCCGGCGGATTGCCGCCGAAGGTGGAAGATGAAGTGCGGATAACCGAGAAAAAGAAAGTCATTATTCTGGGTGGTGGCCCCAATCGCATCGGGCAGGGTATTGAGTTTGATTACTGCTGCGTGCAGGCGGCATTTGCCTGCCGGGAGCTTGGCCTGGAAAGCGTGATGGTCAATTCCAATCCGGAAACGGTCAGCACGGACTATGATACGTCGGATCTGTTATTTTTTGAGCCGCTCACGCATGAGGATGTGCTGAATATTGTGGAGCGTTTGAACGTTGCTCCGCTGGGTGCAGGTGGTGATGGCAGGGTGCTGGGGGTGATCGTGCAGTTTGGCGGCCAGACCCCGTTGAATTTGGCGCGGGGGCTTAAGGATGCGGGCGTGCCCATCATCGGTACTGCGGTGGAGTCCATCGAAACGGCCGAAGATCGGGACCAGTTCAATCAACTGATTGTGCGCTTGAAGTTGCGCCAGCCGGATGGCGGAATCGCCCGCAGTGCCGAGCAAGCACGGGCGGTGGCGCAGCGCATCGGATATCCGGTGTTGGTGCGGCCATCCTATGTGCTGGGAGGCCGGGCGATGGAAATTGTTTCCACTCAGGAACATCTTGACTTTTATATCCGTCATGCGGTGGAAGTGGCCGAGGACCACCCCATCCTTATTGACCGATTTTTGGGCGATGCGACGGAAGTGGATGTGGATGCCATCGGAGATGGGGAGAATTTTCTGGTGATCGGAGTGATGGAACATATAGAGGAGGCCGGCATTCATTCCGGCGATTCGGCGTGTTCTATTCCGCCGTTCAGTCTGGGGGCCCAGGTGGTGGCGGAAATTCGCCGCAACACGCTGGCTTTAGCCAAGGCCTTGAAAGTACGGGGGCTGATGAATGTGCAATTTGCCATCAAAGATAACCAGGTATACGTGCTGGAAGTGAATCCTCGGGCCAGCCGCACGGTGCCATTCGTCAGCAAGGCCACCGGTGTGCCGTGGGCCCGAATTGCGGCCAAGGTGATGTGTGGGAAAACACTCTTGGAACTGGGGGTCTCTCGGGAGGTGGTGCCCACGCGGCATGTGGCCGTGAAGGAAAGTGTTTTTCCCTTTAACAAATTTCCCGGCGTGGATGTTATTCTTGGGCCGGAAATGCGCTCCACCGGCGAGGTCATGGGTATCGACGAAACCTTTCCCGTCGCCTATGCCAAATCACAGATGGCGGCCGGTGCGAGTTTACCGCTCAAGGGCACTGTGTACTTTTCCGTGCGCGATGATGACAAGCAGGCGATTATTCCCACGGCCCGCAAATTACAAACGGCCGGATTTCAGCTGCTGTGCACCAGCGGCACGTGGCAAGCCCTCTCGGAGGCAGGAATCACCTGCCAGCGGATCAATAAAATTCCGGAAGGGCGGCCTGACATTATTGATGCGATTAAGAATCACCAGGTGGATTTACTCATCAACACGCCGACCACCAAAGGTCCCAACACAGACGAAGGGCGAATTCGGGCTGCAGCCGTATTGCACAAGGTGCCTATTATTACCACCGTGACCGGGGCCGAGGCCGCAGCCGATGCCATCGTGTCGCTGCAGCAAAAGGATTGGACGGTCAAATCATTGCAGGAATATTACGCACAAATGCCACCAAGCCGGGTGGTCGGAACTTCGGAAAAATCCGGCCGGGCTGGTGCGGTAGCCGCAGCCGGAGTGTAGGGTTGGGTGCGGCCCTGCCGGGTAAACTGGAAAACCGGCTTGGCGCGTGCTATGGTTATGCGGCATGTGTAACGACGGCAGATGTGATGGACAGTGAAGATTCAACGAGTGCTTCAGAGCGTGGCCAGAGCGATCGCGCGGCGGAAACACCGGCCGGGCGCACGGCGGATTCGACTCAGTGCTGTCTGCGGACAGCCCAGCGACAGTTCGTGAGTTTGTGGGGTGAAATGGCGGAGCATTGGGGCATTAATCGCACCATGTCGCAGGTTCATGCCTTGCTGATGATTTCTCCTGATCCGCTGACCGCAGAACAAATTATGGAGGAATTGCAGATTTCCCGGGGCAACGTCAGCATGAACCTGCGCGAGCTGATTCACTGGGGTATAGTCAGACGCACCAGTGTGGCTGGTGATCGTCGCGATTTCTTCACTGCTGAGGCAGATGTATGGATCATGTTCCACCATATCTTTAATGAGCGTAAACGCCGCGAACTGGATCCACTCTTGAGTCGCCTGGAAGCCTGTCTGGGTGCGTGCGCGGGCCGGCAAGTAAGCCCGGAAAAGCATGCAACCTATGAAAAATTCATAACGCAACTAAGAGAGTTGCACGAGTTCTTTGCGATATTTCATCGCATTTTTGGTCGTATCGGTACAGAACAACCCGGCCGTCTGTCAGAGATGGTCAAGGCGTTCGAGCAGATGCTGTAAGCTGGTACCGTTTGCAAGGTTGGTTGGGCTGGGCCGCCCCCTTTTACCGCAGAGCATTACCTGTATCGAGGACGGGTGTTGTAAAGAATTAGAAATGTCACCCTGTTAGCCGATTTAGAAA
>JAKAZF010000314.1 GCA_021826605.1 Planctomycetota bacterium
GGATCAATCCGTAAAACGCTGCGGAAACGCGGATCATTACCAACGGACGCGTCCGCCAGCCAGCGGGCACGCTCATTTTCGTCAAACACTGCGTTGGTCATGGTGATGGATGCCACATTAGATAACTCCATCACTCGGTCGATATATTCGCCCGGGTCCATACGATTGAAAAAGAATCGGTAGGCGGAAAGTGACTTTTCATTCGGATCAAGCCCCAGACGGTTGATGGTCGTGAGGATTCCCCGGCAAGCCTCGCTGACCGGTGTGTTTTCAACAAAAAGGTATTGCCAGATATGGTCGGCCTGACGCTGCTTCGGCCAACTCCAAAATGTTTCATAAGGGAGTTCTGAACTGGGTACGACGCGAAATACCTCAGCAATCAGATAATGGTAAGTTACTAATTCGTCAATTCCCCAAAGCATGAGTCCGGCGGGATCGCTCTTGCCCGTTCGATTGGGGACGGGCGTACCGAAAGTCGGCGGGTAAAGGTGGGTGTGCATATCGCAAATTTTCTGGCTGCGGATTGCATCGTTTACGGCCGTGCCAATGGCATTCAGGTCGACAATCAGGTCCGCCGCATGTGGTGTTTTTTTTACGCCCATCTGTGCTGTCGTCGGTGTCATGAACTCTGTCCTTTAATGAAATTCCGTTACAACTTGCGCTTCGCGCATGAAAAACATGCGCACAAACAATTTGTTGTTACCTACGAATGATAATCACATTATGGTTGAAAATCAAACATATTTTATTCAAATTGTGTTGATCCAACTGAAATTGTCGGTTATGGTACCCTATCGCAACTTCGGCTGGTAGCCCCCGAATATGGCCCATTCAATCCATGTAAAAGGCTCAAACTCACAACTCATTATAAATCTTTGGTGGGCGTTGTTTCCGTCGTACCAAGAAAGCATTAATGTGCGCATATATATGGTATGTGTAAAAACAAAATTTCGACAAATTTTTAGAAATACACTTGACAACTTAATTTGATCCGTTAAGATGGTGTTTGTCGAGGCTACCCTCAGGCGATATGAGCTGATGCGTCAAATCGACGAGTGTTCCAGCGGTATCCGCATCGGTTCGCATGGGTGTGGCGTGAAATTAAAAATCTGGTCGCCGGGTGTGTTACCCCGCGATGTGATGTGACGGTGGTTTGGTGCATTGTTCTATCTTCAGAGAAGAGGCATGCATCGTCCTTAATTCTTACTCGGAGGATACTTCCATGTCAGTCTCCCCTCTCGGACCCCGCAAGCCGGGTCGTCGCGGCTTTACCCTGATCGAACTTCTCGTGGTGATATCGATCATCGCACTGCTTATCGCGATCCTGCTGCCCGCACTGGCCAAAGCCAAGGAACTGGCCAATCGTACGGTTTGCTCGTCTAATGTCCGCAGCATGTGCCAAGGATTTTTGATCTACGCCCAAAGCAACAAGGGTGTATTTCCCGCCACTCCGGGTAATCCCAACGGCGATTATTACAACGCTCCGACGGGTGTGGCAGGCGTCGGACTGACTGCACCCGGCAATACCGCGCAATCTGTCATGCAATATTATTACACCACTGCGGCACTGCAGAACCCGGTGGCGGACCCCATGCAATGCATGTGGCTTATGGTGCTCCAAGGTCTCATGAGGCCCAAAAATTTTATCTGCCCATCAGACCCCTACGCCGTCGCACCCTCGCTGGAATATTCCAGCAAGGTGGCCAATGGAAGCAGCAGCCCATCCGCCTACGTGTGCTTCGGCTTCCTATCCAATACCCAGTTTGGGGTTGCAACCGGCGGACAAGGCGAAAGCTACTCCATCGCCCTGCCATGGCAAGCCGATGGCCAAGTTGGGCCGTGGTGGACCTCCAAGGCAGGTTCGTCGGTTCCGGTAGCATCGGATATCGCCCCTGTGCCCGAAGGTGGTAACGGGCAGGGCACCGAAACCCAGCGAGTCACCAATCTGCTGCCATCGGCCAACACCTACGGGCCCTACGTGTATAACACGCCAAACCATAATGGCGACGGACAGAATGTCGGTTTTGGCGATGGCCATGTTAAATGGGAAACCAGTCCCTACGTCGGCCAGGCCCATGACAATATCTGGTGCTACGATAGCCAAACCGATTTGGGGCGTGATGGCTTAAGCTTCCAGGCACAGGAACTCACCGGTTACGGTGGCGACCACCCGGGGCCATATGCGCAGGCCGGTACCAATCCCATCAATCCACCCTACGACACAGTGATGGTGCCGCGGCTGGAAATTTCCAAGCCAGGCGAGGCGAAGTGGTAACCGGTTAGCGGCTGGACGCAGAATTTGAGGTTGCGAGGGGAGGAAGCGTTTCCTCCCCTTTTTTTCCCGCTCGGTCCGCCGACCTGCTGCTTGAATCCTTCACTGCGGCCGTCAACCGTGCCGTCCTCCAGCTTGAAGAAAAATTGAATCAATGGAGTGTCATCAATTGTCGAAATTTAATGCAACTAAAAATTTCTACCCGCAGCACCGGGAGGGTAAAAGGGTAAAAGGTTCGCACAGCAGCCACGCCGCCGGCCGCGCGCTGGTCGGCGCTTTGATAGCTGTCGGACTTGCCGTCAGCACTGGCCGGGCCGCTGCTCCACGTACCATAGTCGTTTCGCCCGATCGAGCGCAGAGCCGCATACATTCCGTCAATGCCGCCATCCGTTCTATCCCGTCCGGCAGCCGACGACCGGTCGTTATATTGATTCGGCCCGGCATCTATCACCAGCGCGTGGTGATTCCACCTCATGCACCGCCGATCACGCTTCTGGGCGTTAACGCCGCTGATACCATTCTCGTGGATTCACGCATCGCCTATCAAAAAGGTAAGGATGGCAAGCCGATCGGTACGTTTAGTACGGCCAGCACATGGATACGATCTGATAATTTTTCCGCCGCCAACATTACCTTTGTCAATGATGCGGGCATCTCCGGCAATGGGTATAACGGTCAGGCATTGGCCATCCGCGTGGACGGCGACCGAAGCGTTTTTGATCACTGCCGATTTCTGGGTTGGCAGGATACCATTTTACTTAATAAAAATCGGCAGTATTTCAGCCATTGCCGAATCGTGGGTGCCGTCGATTTTATATTTGGCAACGCCACCGCCTATTTCAACCATTGCCATATCGTTTGCCTGGGTTACGGCTGTGTCACGGCACCGCGCACACCGCATCGCCATCCCTTTGGTTTTGTTTTTAACCGGTGCCGCATCAGTTCATTTGCCAAAAAGGGTGATACATGGCTCGGCCGTCCCTGGGGGCCGTACGCATCTTCCATCTTTCTGCATTGTCACCTGTCGGCATCGCTGAATACAAATTTGTTCCAACACTGGACGGATAAGCGCTCACCTGAAACGGCCCGGTTCGGTCTGTTCCAATGCACCTCGCCGCAACACCTCCATCCGTCGGCGTGGATCAAACAGATATCTCCAAAGACCGCTTCAAAGATTACAGTATCGGCGGTCCTGGCTGGAAGCGATCGATGGAATCCGCAAAAAATAGTCCGGTCGCTCGCCGGGCAAATGCGACATTACGCGGGTCAAGCGCCCTGATGGTATACCGATAAATTCTCGCCACACCTGAAACTGGGTGAGACTTCCGTTTACTGAAAAAACGACGACGCACGTATTGGATTTAGCTTGATGATTAAAATAATGGACTGGAGCAAAAAAATAATCACATGTGCCGCGGTGGTTGCCATTTGGGCCGGCGGCGCTGCCATGGCATCGCCCCGTCTACCCAAGGTGCTGGTAGTCTCGCCGAATAATCCGCATGACTACATGACCATCGGCGCCGCAATTGCCGCCATACCCAGTGGCCAAAAGCGGCCGGTCCTTATACGGGTGCAGCCCGGTATTTATCATGAACGTATCATCATCCCGGCAAATAAGCCGCCCATTACGCTTATGGGCCAAAACCCGGTTGACACCATGATTGAATATTCACGTATTGCATACGACAAGGGCACCAATGGAAAGCCTCTGGGCATGTGGAACACCGCATCCGTCTGGGTGAAACAAAATCACTTTGCGGCGGAGGATATTTCCTTCGTTAATGATGGCGGACAGGGCGGCCCGGGATATACACGCCTCAATGGTCAGGCGCTCGCGATGCGCATCGATGCCACCCACTGTGTGTTTTACAATTGTCGATTCAAAAGTTGGCAGGACACACTGCTGCTGAATAAAGGACGGAATTATTTTCAAAATTGCCGCATTACGGGAACGACCGATTTCATCTTCGGCCCGGGTACAGGCTATTTCAGCCGCTGTATCATCCACTGCCTGGGTGCCGGGTTCATAACAGCGGCCAAAACTCCGGCTGCCCAGAAGTTTGGCCTCGTATTTAATCACTGCAGGGTCATATCCAATACCGGTCCGGACACTTTAGTGAAGCGGCCCGTTTCATCCTGCTCCCAGTACCAGTTGGAGGCCAGTTCGGTCAGGCTGCGATAGCGAGCTTGGCTCTCCTGCAGTTCGGTGGTTCGCTCCCGAACCGTCTTTTCGAGTTCTTTGTTGTAATTCTCCAACCTCTTGTAAAGCAGCCGCACTTCCAGCATGTTGTGGATGCGCGTCCTGACTTCGACCAGGTCAAGGGGTTTGCTGATGAAATCCTTCGCG
>JAKAZF010000315.1 GCA_021826605.1 Planctomycetota bacterium
CTTCTGCGGCTCCTGATAGCTCCAGAAGACATACGTTTCAACGGTATTAAAGCCCGCACGTTTCATCTTTAACAACCGGCCGGCCCACAGGGCTCGCGGAACACGGGCGTAATGCAGGCTGCCCGACGCAATAAATACGCGCTTGCCACGGATGATAAATCCTTTGCCATCAAAATTAATAGAGGATTTAGCGGCGGCGGTGGGCGGAAACATTCCCACATCTTCGGGGCCAAACGCCGCTGCAGGCGGCGACAGAATGACCACAGCCATCAGAGCCAGCAGCGCCGAGATCATCACCGCCGCAGCCCCGGTAAATCTGCGGCGGCAATGCTGCCACATAAAAATAGAACGAGGGCTGTCAGGCGTCAGCAAGATGAGGACTCCCCATAAGGTCCCAAGATCGCCCCGTGCAAACATAAGGGGTTTCGGTTGATCTTTCGACGGACAGCTTACCATTGTCACGGGGAACTGTGCAAAGTTGCAAGTCTTCGACAGGCGGACTGATCGATAACCAGATGGACCCCGGCCGGTGAATTTCCCCGCTCATCAAAAATAATCAATGAATTGCCGCCGCGTTTCAGCCAGCATGAAGGTATATACAACCCCAGGGGCATAACCGGATCAGGATAGCGACCCAGATTGTGGCCGTTGATCCACATATAGCCGCCACCAAGCTGCGCCCAGGCAGCGCGTAGCACCAGATGCAGGGCACCTTGGTTGGGCTGATAGTTAAAGGTTGTGCGATAAAATGTCGGCACTCCGGGAGCCGTGGTCAGTGGGTTCCATCCGTTGGCCGGGTCAACCGGACCGATTCCGCCGTGCATACGCCAATTTTCTATTAGTCCCCCCTGCGGCAACGCCGGAGTTTGATCCCATTGACTTATCGACATAGGACCAAGCTTGATCACTTTAGCCGCAGGATTTTCAGTCAGTATCTCCAGCGTATTAACGCTGGTACTCTTCCAGCCGGCACCCAGCATGATGTGCAATAAACCGTTCTTTGGGGCCAGTAATGTCACGCGGTGACCGTTCAGGAAAACTGCGGAATTTACCGGCAGATGCTGCAGGTCCAGAATCAGTCGCTTGGCGGAGACGGCAGCAAATATCATCCGAATCGCCTGGGTTCCGGATGGACAGGCTATTTGGCCATGCGGGACGGTTATCGTTTTCCATGCTGGCTTAAATTTGCCGGTACTGATTGCGGAGAGTCCTTGTGCATAGTTTCCTTGAAGCGCGGCAATAGACCAGGAGTTTATTTTCAGATTGGCCACGTGCGGCAAATTTAGATGCAAATTACCCCATAAGCCGCGGGCATTAACTTTGTTGTAGGGACCGATCCAGCCCCAGTTTTTAGGGCGGCCCTCGTCAATGGTAAAAATGGCCAGTGTATTGGCACCCTGATGGAGATGGACATTAAGCATCCGCGGCGCGCCGGTTTGCACCAGCTTGCCATTAACAAAAAATTCGCCGTAACTTTTTACGCCGTTCATCGTCATGATGAATCGTCCCGTAGATGGCGCGATAATTCGCGTGCGATACCATTCATAGGCACCGGGGTAATCATCCGCGCCCATGGGCTTGGGCCGGCGCACGCGGAGCCATTTTTTATCATCAAAGTTGATCTGTGCGGGGGCGGTAGCGATCCGCATTTGCCAGCCCTGCAATGCCGGAATGGGTGCCTTTGCAAATTGATCGGCTTTCAATACGGGAGAACTTGTGAAAGCAATGGGAGCAGCAGATGGGCCAAAAGCTAAAGCGAAGTTGATCCGACTGCCGGGCCGATTTCTGATCTGCATGGTAAAGCCATTCACAGCGTGCGTTATAGCGCCAACATATTGCGGGCCGTACACCACCCATGACATTTTCCCGCGCTTGATAAACCAGGTGCGCCGCGCAGCCGACCGATTTTCCGCGAGAATCCGCAGGGTTTGGCCATGGGTTGTCACGGTATAAACTTTTGGCGGCCCTGCAGCGTATTGCATCTTTAAGGACAGCGTATGGGGTTTGCCGGCAGCTTTGTGAAATGCGCCCGCATCAGGCCCTTGCACCGGCGCAGCAGTCGTAATTTGTAACATTCCCTGTGAGCCGGCAGGGCCAAACATGACCAGTGTGGTGGTGGAACCCTGCCGCAGAAAGCCCAATGTGCGGCCATACAGGCGGCGAATGGTTATGGATTTATTAAGCGGATAATTTAATACAATGGGCACGATTCCATCGGGTTTGACGGTCAGCGGTACGCCGCCGCGTGGCGTGGTTTGCAGCGGGGCATTATTAAAATTGCTGAGAAAAAGCAGCGTTCCAAACGGGCTTTTACGGGCATAGACGGCGGCGTGGGGAGCAAAGCTGCGGTATTGGGCGGTGGCGTTGTCGCTGTCTTCTAAAATGCGCTGAAAAGATCGGGCGAAATAATTGGCGGCTTTATAAGTGTAATACAATGGCCGCAGGTCGCCGCCCTGCCCGACCGGAGCGCCAAAATCGTAACTGGCACGCACCGTTGAGCAGTTCCAGTGGGAAAAACTTGTGCCCCCCACCGCCATGTAGGCGTTATAGCCGTTGCCGCCGTAGGCAATAACCCGCCACATCGATACATCCGTCAGCTTCGCGGGGCCAAACCAGCCGCCCGTGGCCTGCGGAGCGGTGCCATACTGTGTGAACCAGCCAGTCCACATTTCGGTGGTGAACCAGGGTGAGATGCGGGTTTTGCTGCTCCATGGACCAACGCCGGCGGGGCTGAAACCATGATGCATGCCGCTGAAAAACATCGGCACTTCCATGCCCAGTTGTCGGGCTTTGTTGTACATGAATTTGTAATATTTATTTGGCAATACCGCACCCCAGCCCTGCCGATCCTCATTTTCCAACTGCATCATGATCACCGGTCCACCATGATTAATTTGATTGGACGCGACAATCGGCAGCAATTTATCGAAATATTTTCCCAGTTGCTTAATAAAAGGCTTGTTATATTCGCGGATGGCCAAACCGGGGATAAAACGCAGCCACACGGGAAGGCCGCCGCTGTCCCACTCGCCGCAATCATACGGCCCCACCCGTAATATGGCGTAAAACCCCATCTTTTTTACCAGCGTTAAAAACGCCTGCAGATTATGCCGTCCCTTAAAATCAAACTGCCCCTTGCGCGGCTCCTGGAAGTTCCAGTAGACATACGTTTCCACACAATTAAAACCGGCCCGTTTCATTTTCAGCAGGCGGTTGGCCCACAGCGCCCGCGGCACGCGCTCATACTGCAAGCTGCCGGAGGCAACGAAAACACGTTTGCCATGAATGATAAAACCTTTGCCATCAAAGTTAATGAATGGTTTGGCTGCAGGCAGGGGCGGAAACATGCCGGCGGTCGCGCGGTGTGGAGCAAGGCTGAATGCCAGAACCATCAAGCCAAAGGCCGCCGCAGGAAAAAATGCCAAGGGTAATGAAAAGATCCGTTTAATAGACTTAATATAGCTCATTTGCCGCAGCCGCACTCGCGAAACACCAAAACCTGTAATACCAACGCGCTAAAACGTGCAATGTTGCGAAAAGGCGGCTTTTCCGGAATTCGATCATGCGCCCCGCCGCCAAGTATCATCGGGCATCGCTCCAGTGAGGATACGGCGGGACGAAATAATTCCAAATCAGGAACGTATCGCACCGTTTGGTGCTGCGGCGGCGGGGTGCGTTTAAGGTGCGTTCCACCGCCGGCAGAACCGGCGGCTTTGTGAAGGTTATCTGCACGGTTGCGTGGGGCGGACATATTCCCGTGCATATTGGGCGCGTTGCTTTCCGGTTGGCTTGCATATCCCGATTGTTTTCGGTACTTTTATGGCAGGTTACGGGTTGCAACTGAATGTTTATCCAGGAATGGATTAACCAAACGGGTTTCTGAAAAGGCCGCATTTTGACGTGTGGACTTTTCAGCAAGGATGAAATCCCGTGGAAAGGACAATGGACGTGTCCGGACATCAACCAGCCTTCATTTTTCCCGCGCGCAGCAATGTTTCGCGGCAAAGACTAATTTCAGTCCGTACCATCTACGCCGTGGCTTTAATCATCGGAGCTTCCGTTGCTTCCACGGCACAAGCTTCCACAACTATTTCATGGAATTTCTCCGCCGCTACCGGTGCGCTGCCGTATTCCGAATCTTATCTCGGTGAAATTACCTCTGGCCCCGCGCTACCGGGAAATCCAAATTTGGCCGTCTCTGCCACAGGCTACGAATCCCGGAAAATCGGCACCAAAGCCGCTCAGATAACATCCGCGGATTTATATGGAGAATCGTTAACCAGCACAGTCCATGGCTTGGGCATAAACTCCGCAACGCTGCCGTATCCCTTGGGCAACGCCGGCCCGAAGAATAACGAAATCTTTAAGTATGCTGTTACGCAAAAAGGGACAACGACAAACTATCTCGGTTTTATACAACTTGATTTAAGCGCTCTAATCAATTTGGCGGCGCAAGCCGGTTCACCGGACACCGCTACAATTACAATCGCCGGCACCTCCGGATCGGACAATGCCGCCCTGGCCGATACCGCAACGGCAGGCACTCTTGGCACGTTGTTCACAACCATCAAAGCGCCCACAGCGGGCGGTACGACAACGACCACGTTTT
>JAKAZF010000316.1 GCA_021826605.1 Planctomycetota bacterium
CTTGCAACTCTCTTCTCCCATGGGAAGGCGACCGTGCTGCCGATGAAAACCCGGGCGTGACAACAACGGTACCGCAACGCCAGACGGAGGCGCGCCACGGAGGAACGCCGGGCGGTACCGAACATAAGGCGAATATGGATCCAAAAAGGGCCTTGACAGGAAAGGTTATTGGACGTTATAAGACAGAAAACCAGTGGCTGGTTTTGAACCCCTGAATTGCGCCCTTTGGTGGCTGGTTTTGAAGCGCCCCGTGACAGGGTGTTCCCCGGAAGTATGGCAAGGCCCGAGCCCTGTTCGTCAAGGCCGCCGCCCAAGGTAACGTCGGGGCCCAATACAACATTGGTGTTTTGTACGCACGCGGACTGGGTACCAGAAAGGACTCGGCGAAGGCCATAAAATGGTTTCATATTGCCGCCCGAGGGGGATGGCCTGGGGCCGAGGGAGCATTGGCTGGCTTGTACGCGACTGGTGACGGCCTGCCAGAAGATTACGGAAAGGCGGCGCGGTGGGCAGCCAAAGCAGCAGCCAGAGGGGACGCCAGTGGCGAAAACGTCATGGGAATTCTTAGCCTACACGGTTTGGGCATGCGGCAAGACCTTGGGGCGGCATACCAATGGTTCAGTGATTCCGCTTGCAAAGGAAGCACGGCGGCCGAAGACAATTTGGGGGCGCTGTATTGGCATGGCTACGGCACGGCGCGTGATTTTACCACCGCTGTGAAGTGGTTCCGCATGTCTGCTCGACAGGGCTACGTTCCAGCAGAGGTGGACCTGGCGAGGGCGTATATGCTGGGCCAGGGTGTGCCCAAAAATACTACCAAGGCAAAGGCCTGGTTTGAGAAAGCTGCGGCGGCGGGCGATCCGAGCGGCAAGCAGGCGCTGCAGGAATTGCAGGAACTTGTGCCGACGACAACGCGGAAGTAGTATCGGCAATGATTTGTGACATGCGGTGCTCAATGAGTGATGAGTACAAAGACCGTTGCAGCGAATGAAAGGCTATTGAATCGCAAATCCGGTGGCCTCGCATCCCGTGGCAGGCGTTCTCTGTGTCGCTTGGTCACTCTGTGGCTGGTCGTCCCGTCGATTACGTTGCGTCAATGTGCTGTCGTGGTGATTTACCGTACGCTGATCCGCTATATACCGGACTGGATAAAATGGGAAGCGGTCGGGAAGGAACTGTGACACCGCAAAAAATTGCTGCCGTGCACAAAGCTTTTGGGGGCAAATAGAAATGGTTCCCAATGATGCCGCTATTTGCGCAGATGCCCATCATATTCGTAATTATTAGAAGTTGGCGTTATGGATATGGGTATGTCCTCTCCCATTCACCGGGGCGATTGGGGCTGCATTTGCGCTGTCAATTGGGCAAGTCGGATACGATTCTGATGTCAAGAGCATATCGGGCAAACTCCATACCCGGCTGTTTGATATTCACCCGGACGCCAGAAAAAGTTGAGTAGAAAAAGTTGACAAGGTGGCAGCGGAAGCGAACAATGAGACACTTGGATATGTCCTTTGATGGAGCGTTTATTATGCGCAGCATGAAAATGATCGGATTGGTGAGCATGGTGTTGGCTGCGGGTCTGGCGGGATGCAGTCAGGATACGGCGAGTCTTTTACCACCGACTCCCAATCCGCCGGTTGCGGATATTCCCATTCCGCAGGGCATGCACATTGATTTAAGCCAGTCGCAGAGCACCTATGCTCCGGGATCCAACATTCGGCTGGTCAATGAACTGTATACCGGGTCTGATCCGCGTTTAAGCGTCGCCAGATTTTTCCTGCACAATATGCCCACGTATAAGTGGCAACTCCAGCAGGAGCGGCAAGGCCCCGGCGGCATCAGTCTGGATTTTATTAAGAATCAGGAAGAATGCGTCATTACCATCAAGCACAGTTGGTTTACGACACATTGTTATGTGTCCGTTACGCCGTTGCTTTCCAAAGGCGCAACGACGGCACCCCGTCCACAGCCTTAATCGCGACCAATGTGACACAACCGCGCGGCTTGAACAGGAAAGCTGTCAGAAAACCTATATTGAGGCGGCATGGCCGATACCCATTTACCCATTCATCAAGAGCCACAACAGGCCGATCCGTGGTACGCCATGGGATTGCGCTTTAAGTGTACCCAATGCGGCAATTGTTGCGGCGGTGGCCCGGGTTATGTCTGGCTGACGCTGGAGGATATGACGCGGATCGCGGCATTTCTCAATATGCCATTTGATGATTTTACACGAACCTATGTACGGAAACTGCGCGATGGCTACAGCCTCACCGAGCGCTCCAATTATGATTGCATTTTTCTTCAACGCGCCGATGGCAAGGCGATGTGTGGAATTTATCCGGTCCGGCCCACGCAGTGCCGCACCTGGCCGTTCTGGAATATGAATCTCACCAGCCCGGAAGCCTGGTCGCGGGCATCATCGCGCTGCCCCGGAATGTGCGATGGCGAGGCACCCCAATATCCGCTGGATCATATTGAAAAATGCCGCACCCATCCCGAATCACCGGAGTAGATGGGGATTGGCGGGGGCTGTGGTGGCTGGCCGGGTAGAGGCCGGCGATGGGAGGTGGGTGTTCACCGCGCTCCATGCTGAGGAAAAAAAACCAAGATAATGACTGGGCGATTGTGCTGTGAAAATGCCGGCCATGGGAAACGCGCTGATACTTCGCTCATGCCAACCGGCATGATCAAACCAGCTTGCCGAACCCGATGGTTCGATCGCGGCGGTCAAGTCCGTCAGTGGCGGCGCAATATGGCGCAGCGACACCGGGAGTTGAATGTCGGCCATGGCCAACGGAAGTTGCAACCCCTGCGTGAGTATTTTATAACCATCGGCAAGAAGTTTGGGCGAATCGGTAAAACTGATGGTGGCGGGAGATCGGGGATCGCCAAGTTGTGTCATAACATCTTGAAATGCGGCATTGTTAAGCACGGATGTTCCGGCGGATTGCTGTTTCAGGGCCGCCCGCATGGCACCAAGATTCAATGTGATAAAGAAATTCTTGTTATCAATGGCGTAGCAGAGCGTGGTTATCCCCAGGCCAACTTCATTGACCGTAACATCACCGATTTGGACAGCATTCAGAGACAGCGGCTTGGTCACACCCCATTGCCTCACCATGGCATTGCCTCCCATGATCGCCACCGGCATGAGCACCGCGAGCGACTGCATCAGACGGCCAGGATGGCGCAAACGATTCACCAGGACGTAACCGTTGTAGGCAGGCAGTCCATGGGATGGCACGTCATACATGAGCCATTGCGGTCCGGTCGCGTTGATCATATCGTGCCGCAAGTCCACACCGGTCATCTCGTTGATCGTCTCCAACGCCTGATTGACCCGCTTTTTCCGATGGGCGTTTTTGGCAACGGTCAACAGACCTTCGGCGAGCGTGGGCAAATTGAGATGAAACACGGCAGCGCTAAGAGCGTTGGCGGGAGCAAGTTTCAGAAGCGTGATGGCATGGCCTTGCGCGGTGGGTGGAAATTTATAAGCCAGAAAATTATCCTGCCGCCATTGGCCCTCCATAAAGCCCGCCGTCATGGCATAGCTCGTGTAGGGGTCCAGTTGCCCACCGTCCGTGAGACCCTTCCACATCGTGCTGCCATGCGAATCCATTTTTGCAAAAGACGCCAGCGCCGGCTCATCACGTTGCGCGGCATGAAAGTTCACATAAACACTGAGCACCGGACGACGGATGGACTGGGCCATGGCGGCTTGAAATGCCGGATCAGCGGCCAGCAGCTCCCCCTTTTCCGCAACGGCCCGCATCATGGCCGATGTGGGATTTAGAAACGCAAAGACCCAGGCACCGCTATACCCGATCTTCCGCCGCACGCTCAGAGCCAACCGGCCGACCGGCTTCGGGAATAATTGATTCAGTGCGGCGATGACTTCGGCGCGATCCGGACCCGCCTTGACGATAATACCCAGTGATACGGTATCGGCCGATGATTTCACCGCGGCCGGAATGTAAACGGAGGAAGGATGTGTAAAAAAGATCCGCGCCATTTTTTCGGCGCGACGGGCATTGTTCACGGCGGCGGGATTGCCATGATCATGCGCGGCGATCATGGCGGGAAAATCCTGGCTGAAAAAATCAGCAAAATGGCTATGGGCAAGAACGGTCCGCAAGCGGGAGGATTTATATCCGGGCCAGTTTTGTGGCTGGCCGGCCCAACCAACATAAAGGGCGACGTGCGGGGGAACATGATCGGCCACCGGGGAAATAACCGGAGTTGCCGCCCGCACCGGAAATGCTGTCGCCAGACCCGCGCCGCAAACTAAAATAAACGTGATCAATTGAAGGATCCGGGAATACTCTGGGCGTGTCATAGGCAACCTTTAACTGGCCAGCGGAATGGAATCCCGGACATTCCAGGTCAACCCACGTTCCACAATGGCGGGACTTGTTATTATAACGCAAAGCGGGGGCATTTGTTTCAATGATCGCATGGGTATGATCGCTCTGGGGTGTAACTCCTATTGTTGGCGGTTTTGGGTTAGGATTAGAAGTGGAAGGTCGCCGTTGTGGCGGCCAAGGCCAAGGATGCGGTAACGAATCAAGGAGGATTCACAATGATCCGACAAATGGAAA
>JAKAZF010000317.1 GCA_021826605.1 Planctomycetota bacterium
TGAATCCGGAGCTAACGTGCCTCGGCAATTCATCGGGATAGTTCCAGTACAAATTGAGGCTTCTTACATCATGAATCCTCGGCGGAACAGATGTTGATTTGGCGGGCAGAAATGTCACCTCGGCACCCGGTGTGCCATCGGGCGCATAAAAGTCGCTCTGACTCCAATAGGCTCTGCCATGGCCCAGATAAGGAATGTAGGTCACTTTCGCGTTGGCTCCCGCAGCCTTTCTTACGGCCGCCAGCATGCTTACCGGTTTGGCGATGGGAATAACGTAGCCGCTGCCACCGCCAGTGGTAACAGCCGGTGAGGCCATGGGGCCCAGCACGACGATCCGTTTTATCGTGGTGGTCTTCAGCGGCAGAAAATCGTTTTTGTTGCGCAGCAGAACCGTTCCTTCTGCGGAAACTTTCATCGCAGCAGCGGCACTTTTCGGGTTATTTAATGGAATTCCCTTTTTTTTCTGCGGACGATTCAAAAAGATCAACGCCACCATCATGCGCAAGGTCCGGCGGACATGCTGATTGATATTCGACATTTTCAGCTTACCGGATTTCAGCAACGGTGGAATCGTCAGCATGTTATAAAAAATCGGACGGTGCATCTCCATGTCCATGCCGGCTTTCAGCGGCCCAAGCGTGGCATGCGATGCGCCCCAATCGGACATTAACACACCTTTAAAACCCCAGCGTTTGCGAAGCTCGGTCGTAAGGAGAAACTTACTGGCGGTGCAATACACACCATTGACCTGATCATACGCCGCCATGATCGACCATACATCTCCCTGCCGTACCGCCGCGCGAAAGGGTGGAAGATAAATTTCCTCCAAGGCGCGACGGCTGATGATCTCATTAATATCGATGCGATCGGTTTCCTGCTCATTGGCCACATAATGCTTGGCACAGGCTGCAACACCCTGCGATTGCACACCTCGTATCCACGGAGCCGCCATTTCCCCGGACAAAAACGGATCTTCACCGAGATATTCAAAATTACGGCCATTTTGCGGCTCGCGGACAATATTTACGCCGGGACCAAATATGACGTGTACCCCGCGTGCCCGGCAATCACTGCCGATTTGTCGCCCTTCCAGATAAGCCAGCTTACGGTTCCAGGTGGAGGCCAAAGCCGCGGAGGCGGGATAAGCCGTTGATGCGCCGAAGCGGCGTACGCCTAATGAAGCGTCACTCATGACCAGCGTTGGAATATGCAGCCGTTCAACACCGGGAACATCGAGAATATCTTCAAAGGCCATCATGCGGACTTTCTCCCGCAATGTCATCCGCTTAAGCAGGGCATTGGCCTTGGCATTGACCTGTTTGGCTGTAAGTCCAGCGGGTATATATTCACCGGCTTGTGCGGTACATGCCGCACCGGTTGCAGCCAGTAAACACAACGCAATGCCTCCCATCACATGTCGGAGTTTATTCGAACGCGATACACTGGAAACGATTCGGCTCTTTTGGGGCAACATGCGCGCACTCCTGTCAGTTAGATAAAGGACGATCCAAATTACGGGCTAGTGGCGATCTCACCCGCAGGAGCACGTAATATGACCGAAACTGGCCAAAATATCAAATGAAACTGTTTCCGTATCAGATTTTTTTTACGTCCTATAAATACGAATAGTCCCATAAATTTCAGCTCCGATTGCTACTCGGGCACAATCATGGCAACCGCAAAAAGACGCTCAAAATGTCTTACTTGAGTATTTCGCGTTCGACTTGCTCCAGCGACTTGCCGCTGGTTTCCGGAACAAACGCAACGACAAAAATGAATCCTGCCAGACAAATGGCCGCGTATAGCCAGAAAGCGCCGGAAGTTCCTACCGCGGCGTTCAAGGCGGGGAAGGTTTGTGTCAAAACAAAATCGGCAATCCACAATGCGGATACCGCAACGGAAATGGCGGTACCGCGGATGCGATTGGGAAATATCTCGGAAATTAATACCCACGTAATTGGGGCCAGCGTCATGGCGTAACACGCAATGGCAGCCATCACCAGGATCACGATTGGCAGTCCTTTGATGTGCTGATGGTAAGCGTATCCCAGCAACGTGTGGGTAACGACCAGTCCAGCGGCTCCGAAAAGCATCAGGGGGCGACGGCCCACCCGGTCCACCAATCCCATCGCCACGAGTGTAAATACCAGATTCACCGCACCGGTAATGACGATATCAAACAACACCCCGCTGACGTGATAGCCGGCAGCGTTAAAAATATCCTGGGCGTAACTGAAAATGACGTTAATGCCGCACCACTGTTGAAAAATCGCCAGACCCACGCCGATGCCGATAATTTTCAGCAAGCCCGGAGCCATTAATTCTGAAAGCTTAATTCGGCCGGCCTGTTCCCCGCGCAAGGTTTCCTGAATCGCGCTTAATTCCCGATCGGCATGTATGCTACCCGCGATTCGGGCAAGAATATCACGCGATTCCTGATCACGGCCCTGCCTGGCCAGCCAGCGCGGACTTTCAGGAATCAGCACTGCTCCGATAAGAAATACCGCCGACGGCAGTGCAACAGCCGAGAACATCCACCGCCACCCCACCTGCCCATCCCATGAGGCCGCGATCATGGCCGAAGTTGCGTGCGCCGGCAGCGGCCGGGCAATAAGCCAATTGACCATATCGGCAAGAAGAATTCCGATGACAATCGTCAACTGATTCAGAGAAACCAGACGACCGCGCAGGTGGGCCGGAGAAACTTCCGCGATATACAGCGGTGACAAATTCGAGGCCATACCAATGGCCACACCACCGATGATCCGCCAGAACGCAAACACGCTGAAGTTTGGCGCCCATCCGGTACAAACCGACGAAACAGCGAACAGCAGTGCGGCCACCGCCAGGAGTTTTTTCCGTCCGAATTTATCGGTCAGCCAACCCGTCATCAGCGCCCCCGCAAGCGCACCAAGCAAGGCACAGGACATCGCCCAACCGATGAGGTTCGCATCAGTCAGGTGGAAATGCGGAACGAAAAATGGCTTGGCTCCACTGATAACAACCCAGTCATAACCAAATAGAAGCCCCCCCAATGCCGCCACCAGAGCTATCAGCGTAACATAGCCCAGACGAACGCCCTGCGATTCTTGCGCGACGGATTCTTCGTGCGTTGCCATTATTTTTTCTTTCCTCTGCGGACAGCATGAAGTTTACCCGCAAATCCGCGAACCGCAATGCGTGCATGTTGCGGCCCGGCCACTTCCGACAATAATCCGGATGCCAGAGCATTGGCGGGATCGGAGCGCAATATCCGCTTAAGCAGCGCGGCAGCCTGCTTCATTTTTCCCCCGACAGCATACATCTGGGCTTGAAGAAACAGCGCAACATGCGTCTGCTGCGACTGCAAATCGGCGTCGAATAGAAGCAACGTCGGAAGGGACGTGGCGAAATAATCGATTTTGGCGGGTCTGTGCTGCAGTTCTCGGGCGTATGCCAAAACCGCCCGAAGAAGCTTGTCGGCCGCCCGCAACTGCCCGAGTTGCCGCATGGCCAGAATGCTGTAATACGTCATGGGCGAGTATTCTGTTACCGCCATGTTCTGAAAGTCCCCGCGGGACAACGCCGCGCGACGCCACCACTTTTTTGCCTCCGCCACGTGGCCCAGCGCGGCATGTGCCTGTCCCGTGTAAAAATATATGTCGCTGCAGTTGGCCAGAGGATGTCGGGCTTCACCAATGCTTTCCGGCGGCTTTAATGCGATTTGGAAATGATCCAGCGCTTCCGACGCCTTGCCGGCCAGCAGTTTGGCTCTACCGAGTGCCAATTGGGCCGTTACATACTGTCCCAGAACCTGACCTTCCCCGCCCTCCCACGGCTGGAACGATCGGTTTTCCAGTATCGCCAGCGCCTCATCGTATTTTCCAGCCTGATTCAACAGCGCACAATATTCAATCGTCAGATCATCGCGCTGCCGGACCAGAGCCAACTGCGCCTGCAATGTGGATAACCGCTGAACGATTGGCCTGCCGATGCGTTTATCCAGTTGATCCTGCTCATAGAGCAATCGCGCATCGCCGGGATTGCATTGTCGGGCTTTCTGATACGCCCGGGCGGCTTTTTTCGGCAGCTTAAGAACATTGAAATAACCAATGCCGAGGTTCCGCCAGGTTACCGCATAATCCGGCTTCAGGCGGGCCGCCACCTCCCAGAGTTTGATTGCTTCGACATGACGTTTACGGTCATAAAACAGATTGCCAAGATAATACCGGGCCATGCCGTCAGCAGCCTGTGCCTTGATGACCGCCTGCAGAATAAGAATCTCCTCCAATCGAGAGGGGAAACACCAATCCGGGCTGGCATGGCCTCCGGCAAGGAAATTCTTGTTTGCCAACTCACTGTTTCCCAATCGCTGGTAAAAATATCCGCGATAATAATGAACCAGCGGCGCGGTTCCGCTATCCGGAGCCACATCCGGCCGGGGCAATACATCAATGGCTTCCTGCCAGAATCCCGCCCGGGCAAAATCCAATGCAATATCGAGCCGTTCCTGTGTGGGAAGTTCACCAGGCGTTGAGCGGATAAATCGACAGCACCCGTCCAACGGATCCAACTCCGCGGTACGTTCCAGAAGTTCCTGCGACTGCGCATGATTTCC
>JAKAZF010000318.1 GCA_021826605.1 Planctomycetota bacterium
TGCGTGGATTACCAGCCTGGACGCCGCCGGAGTCCTTAACGCCGCACCGTTCAGTTTTTTTAATATGCTCGGGGCTGAACCGCCGATTCTTGCCGTGGGAATCGGACGAAGACCTGGAACCGATACGCCTAAAGATTCGGCTCTGAACATCCGGAGCAGCGGTGAATTTGTGGTGAATCTGGTTACTGAGGAGATGGTGGAGTTGATGAACGCCAGTTCCGTGGATTTCCCCCATGGCAGCAGTGAAGTGGAATTGGTTGCTCTGGACTGCACACCGGGGCGGCAGGTGAAGGTGCCACATCTCGCGGCGTGTCCGGCAAGTTTTGAATGCCGCCTCGTGCAATATAACCAGATCGGAGAAAATCTTGTTTTCATCGGCCAAATTGTCCATTTACGGGTTGCCGATGAGATATATGATGCCGACAAGAACCATATTCGTTCCGATGCGTTTCACCCGGTGGGGCGCATGGGTGCACCGGCAACGTATGTCCGCGCCCGTGATCGGTTCAACATGCCCCGGCTGAATTATCAGCAGTGGCTGGAGAGGCACTAATCTTTCCGCAAAATTGAGAAATATTTCCCCTGCCACTGCAGTGAGAACTGGTGGCGAACAGAAGCGAAGGCCGGATTGACCCATAAGCCAAACTTCCCGTACCCGTGCCGTACCACAATATAATGCGCGGCCAGTGCCTCACTTTTAAGCCGCCGCATTTCTATTGTGGTGGGAATTCCCGGTTCGGGAAACCAGCTTAAGGGCATGGACATGCCCTTGGGCATCCACGGTAGATAGCCATTGGAAAGTATCAGCGTCGGATGGCCCCGCACTCTCCGACAGACATACTGCCATTGTGCGTATTGCTGCGAATACGCCCATAAATAGCCGGTGTGCTTATTGCGTATTTTATTTTGCCAGCACCAGAATGTAAGGCCGGTATTGCGCACCTGACTGCCAACCGCCAAAATTCCCAGTACTGTCGCCACCTGTACCTGCCTGACCCCGCAGCGGCTGATTACCAGAGCCGTAAAAAGCACCGGCAGATAGGAATAGTATTGCCACGCATATTTCCAGCCATAAAAGCCCAGCACGAAAGCGATGTGCATGAGGCCGATGGAAATTGCCGTTTCCCTCCAGTGGCTGGGGCGGTAAATCCAATCGGTAAGCAGGCCACCGGCAGGATGCGTCTTGCGGCCGGCTTCCCGCGTATTTTTTTTCCGCAATCCACGTATCAATAAAACCCACAACAATATTGCAGACATCACCAGCCAGATTCCGGCAGGCGTAATAATATAGTAGTACCAGGGATGATACGCCGGCCACCAGAACTGCAAACCGCTGCCGGAAAAAAAGCCGAAATGGGTATCTTTATAGGTGCGCATACCGGTGATTGGCACGATGGTTAAAAGCAGGGATTTAATCCCAAAGCGCCACGTCATGGCCGCAGCCATGAGTACCCCGGTTACCATCGCCGGAGCAAGGCCGCGCACCAACGCCCGCCGGTGATCTTTCTCCCGGTAACACGCTATAAGTGTCCAAATTACCAGCAGGAAACCATACACATACGCCATGGAAGGTTTGACAAATAAGCACGCCGTGCAGATCGCAAGCGCCCGGGGTCGCCGGCCACGGGCCTGTTCGGCGATGGCCCACAGCAGCAGCAGGGCTTCCAGAGGATGCGTCAGCGTCAGATAGCAGGGCATAATTGCGATGGGCAGTGCGATAAATAAGAACCACAACGCGGGGCGTGATAATTTCATCGCGACGGCGAGGCGAGCGATCACCACTGCCATGAGCACTTCCATGACTGATGTCATCAGCAGATAGGCCGCCGGGGTGCGGCCCAGAATTGCAAAACCCCAGTGGGCCACCATCAGGCTGGCCAGACCATGGGTGTAGCCAAAATCTATGGCCGGTTTCATTCCCAGGGAAATCAGCCAATCGCCTTTTAAGGCGGTACCGGGATCAAAGAAAGAAAAAAAAGTCCATCCGGCAATTCGGGGCAACTGCCAAATCTGCAGCAGCACCAGCAGAATCGCGAAACCTGCGGCCAATATTACCAGCCGCCGGCGCGACGTAGAGTGATGGGGAAGGGTATTGCCGCGCTTTTTCTGACCAGTGCCCGCGAGGGAATTTAGTGCGACATCCTTCATGGCCGGAATTCTAACGGAAATAGTGTCCGGCGCGGCAGATGCGATGTGAGTAATGGCCGACACGGGCGTGGCAATATTTCCGGGCAGAACAGAGATCATACGCGAATCGTACCGTTTGGCCCAGCGGAAGCGGGGTGCGACCGGGGTGCGTTCCACCACCGGCAGAGCCGGCGGCTTTGTGAAGGTTCCCCCCACTGCCTTGTCGCCCGGATTTATTGCCACGCCCGCCGACAGGGGTCGCTGTCTGTCGCTTGACCGCTTGATGGGTATTTCCTAGCATAACGGCTTGTTTCCGCGCCGCCGGTTGGCTGTGGGATGAAGGTATGTACATGAAGCAGGAAAAAATGGCAAAGAAAACAATTTCCCAGTTGGATGTTAAGGGCAAACGGGTACTGGTGCGGGTGGACTTTAATGTTCCATTGGATGAGTCCGGAAAAATTACCGATGACCGCCGGATTGTTTCCGCACTGCCCACCATTGAAAATATTATCAAACGCGGAGGAAAAGCAGTTTTAATGAGCCACCTCGGGCGGCCCAAGTCGGGGCCGGAGGCGAAGTTTTCTCTCAAGCCGGCGGCGGAACACTTGGGCGTTTTGTTGAAAAAGAATGTTAAGCTCGCACCGGATTGTATTGGCTCCGCTACAGAATCTGTGGTGGCTCAAATGACCGATGGCGATGTGGTGGTCCTGGAAAATACCCGATTCCATAAAGGTGAGGAAAAAAATGATCGCGCCTTCGCGGCACAGCTGGCCAAACTCGGAGATGTGTATTGCAACGATGCCTTCGGTACGGCCCATCGGCAACATGCCTCTACTTATGGCGTGGCCGAGATTCTGGGGCCGGGCAAGCGCGTCATCGGCTTCCTGATTGAAAAAGAGCTGAAGTTTCTGGGGGACGCACTGGATAAACCAAATCGCCCCTTTATTGCCATTCTCGGTGGGGCGAAAGTTTCTGATAAAATTGCCGTCATCGAAAATCTGCTGCGCAAGGCCGATACGATCCTGATTGGCGGAGCCATGGCGTACACATTTTTCCTGGCGCAGGGCAAGCCGATCGGTAAATCGCTGGCGGAACGGGATAAGGTCAATCTGGCCGCTGATCTTCTGGCCAAGGGCGAAGGCAAGCTGGTATTGCCAATGGATACGGTTGTCGCATCAGAAATTTCTGATTCAGCGGTAACCGCCGTTGTCGAAGGCAAAATACCGGATGATAAAGAAGGGTTGGACATTGGCCCCAAAACCATAGCCGATTACAGGAATCGGATTCATTCCGCCCGCACGGTAGTATGGAATGGCCCCATGGGAGTTTTTGAGAAAAAGCCCTTCCAGGCGGGAACACGGGCTGTAGCGGAAAGTTTGGCGGAAATCACCGGGCACGGGGCCACGACCATCATTGGCGGCGGTGATTCAGCCGCGGCCATTGAGCAATTTGATCTTGCGGCCAAAGTGTCGCACGTGTCCACCGGGGGCGGAGCCAGTCTGGAATTTATGGAAGGGCGTGGATTTCCGTGCATCGATATTCTGGACACGGTATGATTCATTTGGGATGAAACAGGGAAGGGGTTGCTTTTTGCGCTTTACGGTCAGCGGAAAGCTTCCATCTGCTCCCCTGATTGAATGAAGCCGATCGTGCGAACGGACTTGGTGAACCGGATCGCTTCGGCCAAGCATGTTTTTGTTGGCAACATTGGGATGCCTGAAGAATGAACAGCGTTTTTTTGCGTCCGCCGCACCTGCCTCTGGTAGCGCCATCCATACTGGCGGCTGATTTCGGCCGCTTGGCCGAAGAAGCTGCGGATATAGAACGTGCCGGTGCGGATCTTCTGCATGTGGATGTGATGGATGGGCACTTTGTCCCTAATTTGACCATGGGGCCGGATATTGTGCTGGCTTTGGCACGGGCGTGTCACCTCATGCAGGATGTGCACCTGATGGTGACCGATCCGCAGGATTTTGTAAAACCGTTTATTGAAGCTGGGGCCGGTCATATTACCTTCCATATTGAAGCGCCCGGACTGACGCGCTTCGGTGCGGTGGATTTAATTAAACGCATCCATGATCTTGGAGCGACAGCGGGCATTTCCTTAAATCCTGAAACCCCGCCGGAAGCGCTTCATGCGGTGCTGAATCAGGTGGATCTGGTGCTGGTCATGAGCGTGCATCCCGGCTTTACCGGCCAGAGCTTTATGCCTGAAGTGCTCAATAAGGTGCGCACGCTGCGCAATTCTCTGGAACCGCGCCAGCGGCTGTCGATTGATGGCGGCATCGGTATCCGCACGGCACATGACGCACTGGAAGCCGGTGCAGACGTGCTGGTGGCGGGGGCAGCGGTATTCCGCGCTTCGCAGCGCGCCTCGACTATTCAATTGTTACGCGGTGATTACCCGCGTTAAGGTTTTTTTCAAATTCATCGGAAAGAATTTCAAATAAAG
>JAKAZF010000319.1 GCA_021826605.1 Planctomycetota bacterium
CAAAAAAATCATGCTTAAATAATTTCACAAACTCAAACCGGCACCCCTTAGCCATCACCGCCCGCGGCAAATGCCCATACCCCAACGCAAAAAAAGACGCCGGTGCCCGCCGCCGCCCCCCCTTGGCTTCCACCCCTGCTTGTGTATCATTCTGTTCCATCGCACAGAAGTATATCCCAAAATCGCATTTTGGTTATGTGCTTTGGATTGAAGATGTTGAACCGCGGATTCCGCTGATAACGCGGATACAAATCGGGCTGCGGCCCGATAGATCAGGTGAATTTAGAGAGGTGAACAGTGGAGCGAATAAGGCTGGGGCATAAGAGTGGCAGTCGCCGGAGTACGAAAGTCCCACCCGCGGTCGATGCTCTGCTCCCCTGCTGCTCAAGCCCCACCAGCGCGAAGTTAAGATTTCAAACTTGAGATTTTTACGAACCCCGGCGTTTATCCGCGCGATCCGCGTAATCCGCGGTCTTTTTGCAACCTACTTGGCGATCAACGGAAATTGTTCCGGATGCAGAATCTGGTCCAGTGACAGGTCAACATCAAGGGCCGGCCAATACAGGTGTGTGCCATGATACAACTCAACAGCAAAAATTTGCTCCATTGTGGCCGACCGGAACCATGGAAAATCACCGAAGGCAAGGAAGTATTCCACACCATTCACCATCAACCAGAACCCATGGGGCGACAGGTTAAGAACTTCAGGATTTGAAGTGCCGATGCCAGTGTTCGCGGATCTCATTTTGTCGCTCCTTTATGAAAACGATACGGGGACGCATCTAATTGTTTTATTTTACCTCTCCTGCCATGCGTCCCTTGATCGTCCATTGAACCGTATTGTATGCTCCCACCTGACGAGTGCCATCATCTGTCGCAGGCATCAGCCACTGGCACACATACAACCAGCCTGGGGCTTACGCTGCCAATACGCCGCCAGCGAGAAACGATATACTGGTCACCGGGCTTTGAAGCCGCCCATGGCGGCCTAACGCCAAGTTTCTTCAGGCATATATGGATGTGGGCGCCCGGTAAAAGGAAATCGCTTGCCTCATTCATTCGGTGCCGGAGAACACGCTTCTCCGGGCGCCTTCTCTGCAAAGGCGCGGCTTCCTGATCGTCGCCGGCAAATATTTACTGTGCAGAAATGAGCCTGTGCAACAAAATCTCTTGAGGCTACTGAACTTCGCTATTGATACACGGGGAATTCCAGGGCCTGTTCCAGGCTCATGGACGCCAGGCCGCGCGATTTTAGAATTTTCAGAATCTCCGGCAAGGCTTGAACGGTGGATTCCTGCGAACAATTTCTGCGGACGGGTTCCAGGCCGTCGTGCAGGGTCACGATATCTCCGGGGCGGATTTGGGATGTGACGATCCGGCAAATAGTGTGCGGCGAGATCTTTAATGTATCCCATGCGCGCACACGCCATGCGATATAACGCATGGCGCATTGGCGCACAGCTCGAGCCTGCGGTGGTGTTTTAAATCCCATCGGGGCACGAAACAACGCCGGCTTGCGGCCGGTAATATCCGCCAATGCCGAACTGGTGCGCTGCAACTGATCCCGCCAATAGGCTTCGCCGTGCCACACACCATGATGGTGATGATCCCAGGTGTGATTTCCTATCGTGTGTCCTTCGGCTAGCATGCGCACAACGAGTTCGGGATGTTGTTTGACGTGCGATCCAATGAGAAAAAAACTGGCGTGGGAATCGTGCTGCCGCAAGATATCCAACACGCGATCGGTGAATCCCGGGGTGGGGCCATCGTCAAAGGTAAGTGCTACGGCCTTGTGTGGATGAATGGTTTTAATGACGGGGGCCACAATCTCGCTGCCGGAGTACAGCACGCTGTACCACATTGCCAGTGCCGCAGCCGCGGATAGTCCGGCCGCCCCTGCCACCAAGGGGTGTTGCATGATCAGTTCGCTTGAAAAATTTGCGGTCATCCGATCTTTCATTACAGGACTGGCATTCAGGGAATTCGGGTATTCAGGCCCGCTTCACTGTTGTTATGCAGGCGAAGATGCAGGACAAAGTGCAACGTAGAATCTGAAATATCTATCGAGTCTTTTCCCTCACCGGAAGGCGTATTAAAGGCAATAACGTAGACCGCCCCGGACGGCGTTTCTACACGCAGTCGTGTCAGCCGCAGACCGCTGCCATCAGGCGTGAAATCCCATTGAAAGCGATTGTTATTGGCATCCTTGTACACCACAACATCGGAAGCCGCATTGACCGCAACTTGCCATGGACCCTCCGGGCGGCGACATGCCAGGGAAAGGCCGGTTCCAATGGCTTTTGCCAGCGCCGCATACGCCCGGTGAGGCTGAACAAAAAAGTGCGTACCGGCCCAATTGCGATGCAGAACAAACGCACATTGGCCATTGGTCGATTGCAATGCAAGCGTAAAGCGATACGCGTTGATCAAATCCAGATGCCCGACAATGGCGCGGATATGCTGGTCGTAAGTCAGTGAACCGGTAAATGTAGTATCACATGGGCCGGCACCGGCGGCTACCCATGATTTGATTCCCCGCTGGGCCGGCGAGTTAGTTTTCATGGCCGAGGATGGCGGCGGATTGCGGCACCCCCCTAGTGTGAGCAGCAACATAGCGGCCAAAGTAGTCACCGCAGATGAGGTGTTAGTCATCACATGGCCCCTGAACCATAATAGTTTCGCACACCTTCACCCAGTCCCACGTTGGGTGCATAGCCCAGAATGGTGCGGGCCGCGGTAATATCCGCTTCGGTATGATTCTGAAAAAAGCTGTAGGGATTATCAATATATTCCGGTTGAAGGTTGGTGTGCATAACGCGGTTTAATTCCGCGATAATGGCATTGAAAGATTCCGAAACGCCGCTGCCCACATTAAGTATATGACACCCTTCAGCTTCCAGTGACTTCACATTGGCCTGAATAACATCCTCAATCCAGACAAAATCCCGCCGCTGGTTACCGTCGTGGAAAATGCGGGGCCGCTTGCCCGCTTTCATCTGCTGGGCTAACTGGTAGATCATGGAGGCAAATTTACCCTTATGTCCCTCGCCTGGGCCGTACACATTGAAGTAACGCAAGCCAATAATCGGCAGCCGGGTATCTCCGTGCCACTTGACAGCGAGGCGCTCCATGGCGAGTTTGGAATAGCCATAAACATTTAACGGCGACGGTTCATCACTTTCCCGCATGGGAGCGGGGCGATTGACATAGGTCGCCGCGGAGGATGCCCAAACCACGCGCGCTTTCCATATCATGGCCCAGGATAAAATAGTTCGGAACCGCTCCAGATTGTTCTGCATCATTTTCCATTGATCCACCACGGTGGTATCGGTGATGGAGGCCTCATGAAAAATAACGTCAAAGCGTCCTGCGGGTGGATTTTCACAGCGGTCGGTATAGACTTCGCCGGTAAATTTAACGAGATTCTTAAAATCTCCGGATGAAAAATCATCCAGCACCACAACATTGTGTCCATGTGCCGCCAGATACCTGGCCAGATTAGATCCAATAAATCCCGCTCCACCGGTTACCAGAATTCTCATGCAGACTCCAAATGTTTCTTTATAGCTTCCGTTACAACACTACATTACGCTTCACGATTATCGCGGTTGTTGCTGCGTCATACAATGCAGCGTGCCCAGTCCCCATACCAGATCGCGGCAATAAATGGGAATAATCGTGCGATGGGGAAAGCATTGCTCCAGAATTTTCAGCGCCCGCACATCCGCAGGATCATTAAATACCGGAACCAGCACACCGGCGTTGCAGATATAAAAATTGGCATAGCTGGCCGGCAGGCGCTGTTTGTCAAAATAGACCGGCGCGGGCAGCGGCAAGTCGATAAGGTCAAAACTGCGGCCTTGCGTGTCCCGCATTGTTTTTAAGCAATTCATATTTTCCGCCATGCGCCGATGATTGGCGTCGTGGCGGTTGGGTTCGACACACGCCACAATGGCCGATGGAGAAACAAAACGGGCGGTATCATCAATGTGGCCGTGGGTATCATCACCCACGATGCCGCTGTGCAGGTAGAGAATCTTTTCCACGCCCAGATTTTCACATAAGTGCTGTTCCAATACCGTGCGGGATATTCCCGGATTGCGGCACTGCACTTTGGAAAGCAGGCACTCCCGCGTTGTTAGCAGACATCCGGCCCCATTGACATCAATGCTGCCGCCTTCCAGCACCAGACGAACGATTTGACCATCGGACCGTGCGGCCATCGGGTGATGAATGGCTACGCCCAGAGTTTTGGCCGCATACGCCGGCACGTGCGCATCGCGATGATAGTTGTCATACTTCGCCCAGGCGTTAAAAAGCCAGCCCAGTGCCATCATGCGGTTTGGGCCTGGGCTGCGCTTTTTTACAAAAATCGGGCCGGAATCGCGGGTCCATATCCGATCGGTTTTCAACACGTGAAAACGAACCGCCGATAATTTAACGCATGATTTAGTAAGTATCTCCCGAATGATCGCAATGCGACTTTGCGATTGCACCAGCAGATGAACCGTTTCCGCTGAAGCGATATGCCGGATAATCTCGGCAATGATCCAGGCAATGGGCGA
>JAKAZF010000320.1 GCA_021826605.1 Planctomycetota bacterium
GATATACCGATGCGACGCCCCGTGAAAACCATACCGCCGGATCCCCAGTTTTTCCGTCCACTCGTAGGGTATCGCGTAGGCCTGCCGATGCAGGGGAATGCTTTGATGAAACGCCGTTTCAAATGCGGCCACCTGCGGAATGCCGGGCAAACGCCTGGCAAAGGCCCGCATGGCCGCAATATACGGAGGGTTGTGGGCCGGGGCCACATCCGAAAATTCCTGCATGACCGCCAGTACATGGTCATCCACCTGTACGACTTCCAGCGGGCCGCCGTGCACAGCCTTAAATCCGATGGCTTGCACATCGCGCATGCTGTCAATGACGCCTGCCCGCACCAGTTCCTGAAGGTGCAACTCAATGGCCGCCCCGTGATCAGGTAACGTCGCGTTGCCGGATTGTTTCGATTTTCCAGTGGGTGTAAAAGTCCATGCGCTTTCCGGCAGGCCGATGCGATCAGCCGCGCCTTCCGCCAGCACGCGTTCGCCCGCGGCCATGTCAAAGAGCTTGTACTTAAAGCTCGTGGAACCCAAATTGGCAACCAGAACAATCATGCAAAATCCAAAACAACCATGCTTCATTCGGCCCGGTCTGCGGGCATCGCATTTCCCATGGAGCCGCGCAAGCTTGCGCCGTGATCCACCGCGCCGATGCCGTGCCGCTTACCTGATCTCCGATTCCGCTGGCAGCAATATCCATCGGATCCATCGGCTTATGATCACCAGGCGGCCGTTGCCACCGGTTAGAAGTTTTCCATCAGGCCTTCGGTTGGCCGGGCGATCACATGTGATGCGATCAGTTCACCGGTCTTCTGCGCTGCCGCGGCCCCGGCTTCCACCGCCGCCTTCACTGAACCGACATCGCCTTTGACAATGACTGTCACATACGCTCCGCCGATCTGAATGCTTTTCACCAGCGAAACATTCGCTGCTTTGAGCATGGCATCGGTGGCTTCCACAATGCCGGTCTGACCTTTGGTTTCAATTAATCCCAGTGCATGTGCCATAATATTGGCTCCTGAAAAAGTTTATTCTTAACCTGTTCCAATCCGCCGCCAAAGCTGCGGATTTCTCTGGTCGCCATTGAGCGACGGCTGCACCTGGTTCTGGCCGCGGCCTGATGTTCCCGCCGCGCCGCAGGGGCAACATGACCCGACGTTATTTCTTCGCTGCGGGGGCCGCTGGAGCAGCTTTGCTCTTGGGCAATACATGCACCAGATCTTCATGCGGTCGGGCAATTACATGCACCGCGAGCACTTCACCGATCTTCCCGGCCGCTTCCGCCGCCGCGTCGATTGCTGATTTCACCGCTCCGACATCGCCGGTGATAAACGTGGTTACGATACCCGAACCGATTTTATCCCAGCCGATCATCTGCACGCTGGCGGATTTCAGGGCGGCATCGCTGGCTTCAATCAGCGATACCAATCCGCGGGTTTCAATCATGCCTAATGCCTGTGCCATAAAAACTCCTCAAAAAATTCGACCTGTCGTTCCACCGCCGGTCGTGTCAGCGGATCAATTCTATGCGCGTCGCTGATTCCAGATCACACGCGTTGCCTTCATCGGTATCAATATGTACTTCCAGCCGCACCTTCGGGTGCTCACGCACCCGCAGATTATCAAACACCACGCCGCAGGGGCCATGGACAGCGAGTTTCATCATGTCGCCGTCCTTGACGTTGTAGTGCGCCATATCCGCGGCATTCATATGCACATGCCGCATGGCCCGGATTACGCCATTTTTCATGTTCAACGCGCCGTACGGTCCGACGACCACCATGCCCGGCGTATCTTTGTGATCACCGCTGATTCGCAGCGGCAAATCAATTCCCATAAATATGCCGTCGGTGTAGCTGAGTTCAATTTGCGTGTAGTTGCGGATCGGTCCCAATATGCGAACATTTGGGATCATTCGATTGCGCGGCCCTATGATATTCACGAGTTGTTCGCTGGCGAATTCGCCTTCCTGATACAGGTCCTTAAGCTTGGTAAGCCTGGATCCCGGGCCGAAGAGAACATCCAATGATTCCTGTGATACGTGCATATGCCGCGCGGAAACATTGACCACCAGCGGATTAGGGCCGCCATTGTGACTCGCAGGCTTAATAACGCGGCCTTCAGCGGCCAGACGTTTACGCAATGACTCACGGACAAGATTCTCAACCGTTTTGCGATCCAAAACTGCGGAACCGGATTCAGCCATTACAATGCCTCCTGAAGCCATCATCGGCAAGTTGTGGAATATTCTAAAAGAATTTGAAATATTTTGCAACTATGATGAAAGAATGAGATTATTGGGATAAATTCATAGGCATCCTGAGCTCACTGATTCCCAGGATTCTGCCGATAAGACCCCAAATAGAAACGAGCGCGAAGCTTCTTTTCGATGCGCCACGATGTATTTGGTGCCTCCGCACTGTCCAGCGATTGGAATAGGCGGAAGCCGGTCGGTTTGACAAGCATTGGTACGGCGGATTCAATGTCGCTCCAGAAACTTGGCGACAGGGTGTCAGCTATGACTCGAATCGACGAAGGGTTATAATACTCACGGAGTAATGGTTGATGTCAACGATAACAGCTAAAGAAGCTATTAGAATAGAATGGAAAGATGGTAATCGCCCAGTCTTTGTCTCGCCAAAGGACGAAGACCGATTCTATACGACATCTCAGGAAGCCGCAGAGGCGTTGCGGCATCGCGATAAAATTGCTCAGTTCCAGAAGGAAATTATGGCGATTCTTAAACACCTGCGGGAATGGATGCGCTCCCACGCTTCGGATGTTGATAAATGCTACTTCGGCTTCAGATCGGGCCGTCAGGTCATTTTCGTTGTGCCCAGGTCGGCCAAGTTCGATTTCAAACTTAGTGACGAATTGACACAGTTGGACATCGAGTTGGCGGAAAAATTTCATCTTTCCCGATGCGAAATTATGCAGGTCCCGGGATACTCAGCGGAAACGCTTTCAACGTTCATTGACCCAAGCGAGGCAATTCTTATTTATGGCTTCAGCGCATGACCACCGCGCCAAGTGGCGACATAACAGGGAATTTCTGGACACAATTCAACAGGATTGCTACGCTGATTGGATGGTTACTGTCGCGTTCTACGCCGCAGTTCACTGCGTGGAATCGCTTCTGGCCAAAGACAAAATCAGCCATGGCATGACCCATGAGGGCCGCAATGATTGCCTGAAAAGAAACAATCGGTATAAGAAAATTTGGGAAAATTTCCGCCCGCTCTATGAGGCCTCGATGGTTGCACGGTACCTCTGTTACAACGGGAAATCCAGCCCATCCTTCGATCAATGGATGCACGTGGAGGATATCAAAAAGCGTCTTATTGAGGGAAATCTCCGTGAAATCGAGAGATCAGTCCAAAAACTCGCCAGTTGAGCCAATTGGTCCGAACTCCGGAAAGCAGCCTGTCAGCCAATCTTCGTTCATCGGTAGCCGCAGCTTTCTAAACAACCGCCGATGATCATTTCGCGCTAACATTACCAACGGGTATAATCGAATTCCTGACTTGAGGTATCTCGGATGTGCCGCGATTTTGATTATTCAGTTGCCCGACGCCGACGTTTTTGGCGCATTGATTCCGTTCTGGCGGCTCTGCTGAGTGTGGGATCGGCGAGTGTCGCCATTCCGGCGAGTCAGGCATTTACAGCCGATATTGGTACAGCGGGCTCGCACCAGCCGCTGATTCTGCCTTTTCATATTGGTAAGCCGGGAACGGGAAAGACCAGCGAACCCAACCCGCTGCCGCAGTCCGAGTCGTTAAGTCCTCAAATGAAATTTAACATGATGGGCTGGCCCTGGTTGAAGGAAAATAGCGGTGTCGCACAGCCATCCCCGCAGCAGATTAATGCCGACCTGCAGGCAGTGCTAGCGGGAATGAGCAGCAGTGCCCGACGGTTGAAAGCCGCTGATGCCGGTGCCGGAACGCAGGCGGTGCAGAAGAAGATCATCGCCCGATTGGATCAGCTCATTAAAATCGCGGAGCAGTCGCAGGGAAAAAGCGGGGGACAGCAGAAAAACAAATCGCAGCAGCAGCAGTCCATGTCCATGCAGCAGTCCACAGGAAACAACACCTCGCCGATGACCCCGAGCCATTCGGCGAAACATTCTTACATTCCTGGCGGCGGAGTAATGAATCCCGGCAGCCTCAAATCATTTATCTCCAACAAGCGGCAATGGGGTAACCTGCCGGCACGGGAGCGCAATATGATTCTCAATGCCCTGCGCCATCAAACCCTGCCGCAGTATCAATCGCTGGTTCGGCAATATTATGAATCCCTGGCCAAACTGAATCAGCGGAAGTGATTCGCTGTGAATTGCCCGAAATAAATGAAAAAAATGCGAATTGGCCCGGCTGCTGGCATCATTTACCGGTGCCGGGCAGTTGCCTATCGGGGAATTTGCCATTACTGTTTCCGGTCTTGAAACGATGGCTTTTATGCTTGCGGAGTTAAATCATGGATTTGCATATTGCGGTGTTGCCCGGCGATGGCATTGGTACGGAAGTTGTCGATGCATCCATGCGTGTGCTGGATGTTGTGGCGAAGAA
>JAKAZF010000321.1 GCA_021826605.1 Planctomycetota bacterium
ATTCCCGAAAATACCACGCCTATCTGGCGGCATCGCTTCGGCCACCGATTGACCGCTATGTGCTCTGGTCACGGGTGGAAGACCGCGTTGTGATCGGTGAAAAAGGTTACGCCCTTTCCACCAACGCTTTTCCCGGTGCAGTCGAACCAACCGGCTATCGCAATTTGACCAGCTTCACCCAGGAGGCCGGGCCTGTTTGGGATTTTCGCTGCGGTGATGTTCTCATCCGCAAGTCACTCATCATGCCGTACCAACAGCAGGTCAGCGTTTTGCGTTATGAACTCATTGAACCTCCTGCCAAGCGCCAGGAAATTCGGCTCATGGTTCTTAATATGCTTTCAGGACGGCACTTTCACAACACCACTACCAGCGAAAATCGGCTTAACTGGACGCATACCAATGATCAGAATGACGCCCAGACTATGGGCTATCGTGCCGTGGGTTGTCCGTTTGAAATCTATTTCACACATAATGCAGCGGATTTTCACGATGGTCCCTGCTGGTGGTACAACTTTGTGCTGGCCCAGGAAACCCAGCGCGGCTATCCCGATCGGGATGATCTTTGGACCCCCGGCGCTTTGGAATTTCTCCTCAAACCCGGCCGCCCCGCGTTTATTATTGCCTCCACCAAACCCATTAACCGTGTGGAGCATTCATCGTTGGTGCTTAAAGAGCAGGCTCGCTGGCACAATATCGCAGACGCGCCTGCACTGGATGAACCCTATGCCAATCTATTGCAGACCCTTTTTGTCGCGGCGGATCAATTTGTGGTGCAGCGCGTCGCAGATAAGAAGCAAAGTCATAAGATGTCGGTAATTGCCGGCTATCCATGGTTTGAGGATTGGGGGAGGGATACTTTCATCAGTCTGCCGGGGCTGACGCTGGTCAGCAACCGCGCCGATGCCGCCCGCGACATTCTTGCCACGTTTGCCGATCATATTCAAAAGGGGCTGGTGCCCAATCGCTTTCCCGATGATGCAGACCAACCGGACTACAACACGGTTGACGCGTCGCTCTGGTTCGTAAACGCGGCTTTTCAATATTGGCGTTACACCGGTGATGCCGGCTTTCTGACAGACTATCTCTACAACCCCATCAGTCAGATTATCGATCACTATCAGCACGGAACCTCTTTTGGTATCCATATGGACGCTGATGGCCTCATGTGTTGCGGCGTGCCCGGAGCTAACCTGACTTGGATGGATGCCAAAATTGGCGACTACGTGGTGACACCTCGGTACGGCAAGCCCATTGAAATAAGTGGCTTGTGGTACAACGCCGTACGCATCATGGAAATCGTGGCCAAAAGCAAAAAAGATACCCAGCGTGTCAATGAAATGCACCGCGTCGCCGGGCTGATTGAAAAAAATATGCCCGCCAAATTCTGGCTTGGCACCGCCGGCTACTACGCTGATGTGCTTGGCCCCGACGACGCCCCCGACAAATTACTGCGGCCCAACCAGCTAATTGCCGCTTCGCTTCCATTTTCTCCCATTCCCCGTGAACATCTCGCAGCAATCGTCAATACCGCGCGTGAAAAATTACTCACACCCATGGGGCTGCGGACACTAGCACCGGGTAGCCCAGGCTATTGCGGTCGCTACCAAGGGGATCAAACGGCTCGTGATCACGCCTACCATCAAGGTACGGCCTGGCCTTGGCTGATCGGCCCGTTTGTCTCGGCCTTTACCCGCGCTTTTCCGCAATCCTCGCGGGAGGAGCGTTTTGCGTTTATTCGGCCGCTGGGAGATCGCATGGGCGTCTATGGCATCGGGTCGCTGGCCGAGATTGCCGACGGCGACGCTCCGCATCAGCCACGGGGTTGCATCGCACAGGCGTGGTCCGTCGCTGAGGTGCTGCGTGTCTTATGGGAAGATGTGCTGCAAAAGGCCCCGCCTATCCCGGCAAAATAACGCCGCAGATGGAACCATTGGCGTTAGCGATCGCCAACGTTAGATGCAACCCGTCACGGCCGCCGTCTATTTGTGTTAAAATAGGCACATGGGCAAAAAGCTGAATCAATTTGATTTGTCCACCGTGACGGATGATAAAGCGCTGGCCATTGCCGCCTACGGTGAGGCCGTTGCCGCTTACCGTTATATCGTTCTGGGTGAAAAAGCGCAATGGCAGGATTTGAAAATTTCATTTCAAAAAATGGTTCAGACGGAATATACCCAACGCGACATACTTCAGAAACTGCTGGGCGATTTATTCCCATCCGCATGCTTTTATCTCACCAATCGCGACAAAGCCATGGTGTGTGTCGGCCCGCGTCTTTTGGACGCGCGTGACGACGCCCGGTTTGACGAGGCTATGCGTCTGACCATCGCAAGCGAAAAGCGATCAATCAGCTTCTACACACGCTATTTACCTATCGCCCAGCATCCTCGCGTGGCCGAGACGTTCAGTGAGTTTGCCGCCGCCGGTCTGATCCGCGTTCGCGAGCTAAGATCGCTCTTTCAGTCGGCAGGAAAGCAAATTAAAGAGTCGTGTCCGATCGTCCCAAAGTAGTCCAATCCTCCAATGCCCATTAGCCGATAACCATGGATTCCCGGCAAGATTGACATGTGGCTCTTTTTACCGAGGCCGTCAACGTTATCGGAATTCATCTCATCATCCAGGAAAAGGGAAGCACGCCGAAGGGCCAGATTAGGTATTTTGGCCCAGCACGTGAGTTTTTCTCGGACACGGTCTGTCGGTGGAGATTGAGACCTATCAATTTTCACTTTTCAACTTTCGACAGTGGACGAAATGGTAACTTCTATAACAGGACTAAAAACCTTGGATGTGACATACGCACCATAATTTCTTTGCCTCGATGAGAATCATGAATTAAAATATGGTTAAGTAATCGTCACTCGCCGTTTGCGGTGCTTGGCGATGGCGGTGAAGATGGAAACGCTGCGATCAGCGACAGTCTGTTTATACCATGCGTCGGCACACGCAAATGCCGGCGCTTACGGAGGCCATGGATGAAGCCTTCATCAATTCGGTTCATGGATGTGGCCGATGAATCCGCGTCTACCCGTGCGCCGAGGTTAGCCCCGGCTGACGATCGGGTGATGAGAGAGAGGTGTGACGTGTCCAGCTTTGATCCTCCCGACCCACGGGATAACCCCGCTCCCGCCGAGCAGGTATTCAAGCGGCAGGGCGGGAAAGAGGCGGGCGGCGAATCAACCAAAAAACGGAACGCCGCGGATGCTGAAGGTAGCGTCTTGGCCGACGAGGGACAGGCGGATGCAGGTCAAGCGCCCGGCACTGGCGAGGTAGCCATCGGTAGCGCCGCCGGGGCAGAGGGGGCCAGCTTAAAGATTTCACTTCAGGCGCAGATTGACATCTTCGAAATGTTGCGGTCGGGCAGGACCAATGTCATGCAAATGGCATTGCAGACATTACAAAATAATTTCCGTTGGAATGGCACACTCAGGTTGGAATCTCCTGATGCAGATAGCGGTGCACCAGCGACAGGCCGCCTGACCGCTGAAGTGCTGGATACATCTCCAGAAAGCAAGGCTGCCGGTGGCAAGGGTAAATTGGCACATCTGCTGACGCTTGACGCTTCAAGTCAAAGCAGTCGACTTACCGAACAATTGCGCCAAGCCGCCATCTGGCTATCGTCCATCGCATCAGCGACGCGGCAAATGGAGCATCTGCGAAAACTTGCGGACACCGATGAACTTTCAGGGGCGTTTAATCGCCGGTATTTCCTTCAAACCGTGCCGGATATCATTGACCGTGCCCGGCGTAAAAGGTTTTGTGTATCATTGCTGCTCTTTGATATCGACGATTTCAAACACTACAACGATAACTTCGGCCATGCTGCGGGCGATGCCATCATTCGTGAGGTGATCAATTTATTACGTCGCTGCACGCGCAGCAACGATCTGGTCGCCCGCATCGGGGGCGACGAATTTGCCGTGGTGTTTGGTGATGACACATCTCAGCGTCAGCCCGACAGTCAGCATCCACGAACGGTTTTCGCCATGGCGCAGCGTTTTCGTAAGGCGGTGGCCGAGCATCCCTGGAATACGCAAGGGGGGCCTATCGCCGGCCGATTAAGCATTTCCGGCGGTTTGGCCACATTCCCGTGGGATGCGCAAAACCTCAATGATCTTTTGGCCGTGGCCGATGCCGAGTTAATGAAGGCTAAATCGATGGGTAAAAACGCGATCGTTCTGGCCAACCCCGAAACGGACGAGACCTGAACCGTTATGAGCCTCTCCAAGTAATAACAGGGACTGTGACGGCATGGATATCGGCGGTTATCGAGAAGTGGCGACGAGGGCGTATCGGGTGATACGCCGAGGAAGCCGCGCCGCCATCAGCTATTTTATTGTCCAACCATCGCCCTGAGCCTCGCTGATGTAGCGCCCGTTGTGATAACGGATGTTGACAGGCCAATTGAATGCCGCGCTGAAATTTTCATCCGTCATCACCGATTGCGGATCGCCTGCGGCCTGCATGGACCCTTGGGCCGTCAGTAAAAGAATATGCTCAAGTGTCTGCGGCAATTCCTCGGGATAGTGGGTAACGGCCAGAATCGCCGGCC
>JAKAZF010000322.1 GCA_021826605.1 Planctomycetota bacterium
CGTTCAATTCTTATTGAAACTATAGAAATATTTGACACGAAAGTCCAGCGCCACTCGACTGGGGCCAAATATCGCCTGAACTGGCGGTATATTAACACCGCGTTAAATTACTTCAACCGCAACTCGCTGCGCTTGGTGATCCGCTCCGCCGGCCTCGGGCGATATTGCAACGTCTCCGCTGCACACGACCGTGCGGGGAAACCTCACAAAAACTCACGAAACCGCCGGCGCTGCTGGCGGCAGCACGCAACAGGCTACAGATTTCGAGTTCCGGCTCGGCGGCCCAACCCTCGCAGAAATAAAACATTGGCCAGTGGTGCCGCGCGACGGGATAGGAATAAACCGGAAAAGGGTATAGAATCAGGCGTGTGTTCTTGCCGCATCGCATAACGCTTTGCCCAAGGGAAAATCGCAACACCGATCAGCGTTCAAACGTGGCTGTTGCGGGACTGGCCGGGTCCGCCGGGATACAGTTTTGCCAGGAGACGCGTGGTTTGGGTATTGTGCGGACGAGGGTCCGTCGAGCTATTCACGAGGTTACCTGAAGTTATATAAATTTTCGAGATGCTGTCATGCGTTAAACGGTTCCTATGGCAACCGGGTTAATGCTGAAGCGGCTTGAAAAGGTAACTATGGGTTTCATGAACATGCAAAGGGATCAAATAAATGATTTCACAAGAGAACAGTCTACTGCCGATTGTGGCCGCAGAAGGTGCCAATTTGTGGAACGAACTTATGCGCGTTGCTTCGCCGCATCTCGACCAACGTGGAGTGGATCGCTATGAGAAGGCCATTCAAAGCCGTGCGAAAAGCGTAGCTGTTGAACGGCATTATATCGATAAAGACTACCGTGACACCTTCACTAATTTTCATGCCAAGAAATTCAGTACACCCGATGCGCGATGCCTTCGACTTCATTTTTTCGACAGAATCATTGACCACGCAAGTATCCTCGACAAAGCGATGGTTGAGTCGAATTATCTGGGCTACTCCGTGGTACGTCCTACTCGGCCCAATTGCATCGGCCGGACCCTTTTTGATCCGAGAGCGTGTGGCCTGACGGATTGCCACATCAGCCTGTGTAGGGAAGAAGTGTCAATACAAGGAACGGTTCTCGAGGTCTCGGGCTTTCCTTTTATAAGCCAGGACACGGACGTAACCGTGTGTGCCCAGTCTGCTCTATGGATGCTGGCGCGGTATTTTAGTAATCGGTACAGTGCTCATCCCGAGATTTATCCGTTCCGCATGGCTGATTTAACGCGGGACTATTCCATTGGAAGAGTATTCCCGACCAGCGGCCTGTATATCTGGCAAATGGCTGAGGCGTTACGGCAAATTGGATATTCCCCGATTATCTATGATCGAAATCGCTATAACACACCAGGTGAATTCGAGCACTTGATGTACACCTATGTTGAGTCGGGGATTCCTATATTAGCGGCATTTAAGGAGCATGTCGTTGTACTTTTTGGACATCGGTCTGATTTCAGTTCTCCAGAAACCGAATTGAAGGACGCGCAACCATTCGTGTTTTCTTCCCGCTTCAACCGCGAGTTCATCGGAAATGATGACAACGGGTTCCCCTACCAGGTGCTGGGAAACCTCAACACAGATCGTGGAATTCCGTACAAGCTTTCCGATGTGCAGCAGTTCATTGCCGGCCTTCCCGAAAAGGTCTTTCTATCTGCGGAAGGTTTTCAGACGGTAGTAACCAATATTCTGCAGCATCAGGGCGTAGGTTACCCGCGGCTGTCTCCGCTTATTAGTTCTCAGAAGCCCATACTACGGCTCTTTCTGACGAGCGGGAGGTCATTCAAAAAAAGACTTCGTGCCCGTGGTATGGGAAATCCCATAGTTGAGGGTGTCTATCGAAGCTTACCGTTACCCCATTTTATTTGGGTTTGCGAAATCTCCCATTCCGATATTTATCCCAAAAACTTACTGGGAGAGGTTATTTGGGACGCCACGCGAAACCCCTACGAGCTGGATGGCTGTATAGCACTGCACTATCCGGAAATGCTGATTGTGGACCAAGGCTCGGCGCTGAATGGGAAGCAGCATCTCTTGACAATTTCTGTTCGCTCGCATACTAATTATCCGATATTCGAGAATAACTTGATAAGGATATAGCCATTATGAGCACACAATTTGAGTTAATCCCGGATCAGGAAAAAAAAGCAAAGCCGCTATTTGAAAATGAAAAGGCCTATCAAGAATTTCGCGCAAGCTATTATGAGCAGATAAAGCCCGAACTGGACCGCCAACGCGAGGCTCGCCGCCTCAGCGAGGAAGATTCGCGAAAGCATTTTGTTTATTAAAGTCCTCTTTTCGCTCCGCAGCAATCATTAAAAAAAGAAAATTGCCCGTGCATATTTGGTCCTCGCCAAGGCTGGTGCCGAGCTGCATGGGCAGGCGAAAAGCCGTTCAAAACAAACGCTGGATTTCCTTCATACACTTAAACAAAAATCTGGAAATAGGCTGGAGGATGGCCTAGCTCGGTTGGGGACCGCATTCTGCTACCTCCAGATGAATATGCCGTCATGGCAACGCTCCCGATACGCCCGCTCGATCTTTGCCTGCATTCTATATAGGCAAATCTTGATAATTAACTGCTAAAATGGGCACTGTTGCATGTTATCTGCATGATGATTAATCTTTTCGTCTTGATTGTGATTATATTTTAGTCGCATCGATGTGAAACTTGGCACAATCTCGGCATGTGCTTGTAAATTGCGCAGGTGGTCTTGGCGGACTGCTGCGGCGGAGGAATGAATTATGGGTGTTCGCATAGTGAGTCCACGGGATAAACGGTTTGGTAATTTGCGGCACATCTTGCCGCTGGGCGTGGCGGCGTTGGCGGGTGTGGTGCTGGTTCATCCTTGTGCGGCGGCAACGCTGCGGGGCGTGATCGTGCCCAAGCCGGTTTTAGATACCGGCAGCACGGCGTGGATGATGGTATCCGCTGCGTTGGTCATGTTTATGATACCGGGGCTGGCCTTGTTTTATGCTGGCATGGTGCGGAAGAAAAATGTCCTGGCCACGATGATGCACTCCTATACCGCTTTGGCGGTGGTATGTCTGCAATGGATTGTCGTGGGTTACATGCTGGCGTTTGGAAAAGATCAACACGGCCTGATCGGTTGGCAACCACGGGATCTGTTGCTTATTGGCATGAACCCGCAGCATCTGGTGTTGCAGGGCGGCAGTTATATTCCGGAAACCGTGTTCTGCATGTTTCAGGCGATGTTTGCCATGATCACTCCGGCGGTTATCGCGGGGTCGCTGGCGGAGCGTATGAAATTCCGATCCTTTGTTTTGTTTATTTTGCTCTGGACCACGCTGGTGTATGACCCGTTGGCGCATTTTGTGTGGGGCGGCGGCTGGCTGGAGAACATGCACGTCGCGGATTTTGCCGGCGGCACAGTGGTGGAAATTGCATCGGGGGTGTCAGGACTGGTCATGGCGATTTTTCTGGGCCGTCGGCTGGGGTACCCATCGCAAGTTTTGCAGCCCAGTTCCCTGGCGCTTACGCTCACCGGAGCCGGGATTCTCTGGTTCGGTTGGTATGGCTTTAATGCCGGTTCGGCAGGTGCCGCCAATACGGTAGCGGGGGCAGCGTTTCTTAACACCACCATTGCGGCGGCATCATCGGGCGTGGCCTGGAATTTTGCGGAATGGGTGCATCATCGCCGCCCGTCCACGCTGGGGCTGGCGTCGGGTATTGTAGCCGGACTCGTAGCCATCACGCCGGCGTGTGGCTTTGTAGCGCTCTGGTCGGCTCCGATCATCGGTGTGCTGGCGGGTGTGGTGTGTTATCTGGCGGTGCAATTCAAGAGTGTCATGGGCTATGACGATTCTCTTGATGCGTTCGGTGTGCATGGCGTTGGCGGATTTTTGGGTATGTTGCTAACGGGCGTATTTGCTGTGGCGGCGGTTAATGGGGTGCGGGGCCTGGTAGCCGGTGATGGCCGACAGCTGATGATACAGTTGACCGCGGCGGTGGCGGCGGTGGTGTATGTGGCGATCGGGACAGCCGTCGTAGGGTTTATTGTGGAAAAAACATTTGGGCTGCGGGTATCGGAAATTGTAGAAACAGAAGGTTTGGATCAGGGCATTCATGGAGAAAGCGGCTGGGATATCGGGGCCATGCCGGAGATGGCCATTATGGCTCCGTCGGATGCGCCATAAATCAGTGCCGGTTACCGCGAAATAAAGCTGGCATATTTTATATGCTGGTATTTACTCTTTCCGGAGTTGAAAAATGAAATTAATTATCGCCATTATTCAAACTTTCCGCCATTAAAGGTACCTGACACCTTTTCCGGAAAAGGTGTCAGGTACCTTTAATTTGGAATTTGGGGCTTGGGTCCATTATGTGTCGGCTTTCGGGGACGGTTGTAAATTGCTTAACTGGCGTAAATAGGTGTATGAATAAATTCCCGTGCTGTGCTGGTCCGACCAGATAATGCGCAGGGCATAATTGCCTACGAGTTCCGCACTGCCGGCGGTAATGGGGCCGTCATACGTGGTGCGCACGACAGGCAGC
>JAKAZF010000323.1 GCA_021826605.1 Planctomycetota bacterium
TGGCCAGGAAAGAAACGCCCTCGCCTTTTTCCGTCCGGGCGATCAGGCAGGTGGGCTTGTCGGTCTGCGAAAGGGCTTCATGGTAGGCCGCCTGAATGGATGGCAAGTCATGGCCGTTAAGTTCAATAGCGTGCCAGCCGAAGGCTCTCGCCCGAGCGGCATATTCGGCACCGTTCCAACCCAAATCGGTTTCGCCGCGCTGGCCCAGCCGATTCATATCCAAAATGGCAATGAGATTATTGAGCTTGTAGTAAGACGCCTTATCAAACGCCTCCCACACGGAACCTTCGGCCATTTCACTGTCGCCCAGAAGCACCCACACGCGATATGGCAACTTATCTACATATTTCCCATTAAGTGCCATACCCACGCCATTTCCGATTCCCTGGCCCAGGGATCCGGTGGCGACATCGACCCATTTGAGGACATGCGGGTTGGGATGCCCCTGCAAATTGCTGTCAATTTTGCGCAAGCGCAGCAATTCAGCATCACTTACCACCCCCGCCGCTTTGTACATGGAATATAGCAAGGGGCAAGCGTGGCCCTTGGAAAAAATCAAACGGTCATTGTTCGGGGCGTGCGGATTGTTCCAGTCATAACGTAAATGTTCCACCATCAGCACGGCCATAAGATCGGCGGCGGACATGGAAGATGTCGGATGGCCGGAGCCGGCGGCGGTGGTGCAGCGAATTGAATCAATACGAAGCTGCGTAGCCAATGATTTCAAGCTGTCAATAGAAGTTTTACCGGAAGTACTTAACATTTGTGTCATAATCAAATCCTCACATCAATGACCAGCGTATAAGTGTACACATAATTAAGGATTCCGCCAAATGGGGCGAGAGTCATGTGTCATGGAAATTTATACGTCTGCCAACTTCGCGGCGGGGGCGGCGGCATGATAATACATTGAGGACCGAGAAAGGGTACTTCGACACGCTTGGAATGCAGCATCCACTTGTACAATGTCAGACCATACCCTTTGGTACTGCGCACGTAGAATGGTGGTTTTCCGGTAATCGGATCCACCGGCGGAAGCGCAAAAAACGCGGGCGATAAGGCGGCCAGCGCGCGGGGGTAATGGCCATGCTCGCTATGGTACATTTCCAGCGCGTAAGCAATCTTAATCAGCATCAGCGACCGCAGAGTCTGGTAACTGCTTTGATTCCATCCGTAAAACGAGTTTGTCGTCATCAGCAGCATGTTGAGATATCGCGTCTGCAGGGGCAGTTGTTTGGGAAATAGAACCGCGGCATAAGCGACGCCTTCCGCAGTATCTTGATCGACGACCGATTGCGGTACAAATCTGCCCATAACAGAAAAAACTCTGATTTTCGCCATGGAAACTCGCTGACATATCCGGTTTCCAGTCCCATTAAATTCCAGGACGGCGTTCCGCCTAAGCCCGTCAGTCCGGTGCTGGGGAGTTTGTAGCCCTGCGGGAGGTGCCTCTTGAAGAAGGCTCCAATATCGTGAATCTGTGGATACTTTCTCGTCGGCGGCTTGATGCCCAGGGCCTTTAATTGTGCGGTCCCGAGCTTGCCATAATTCACCCATTGGGAGTTGGCCTCGTCACTGAAATAGCCGCGCATGGCAATTTCAATCGCGGGAACAGCGGCATTGTTTTTTTGCGTAAGCCCCTTCATTAGATATTGTTTCAACGCCAATGTGTAATCCGGCAGGCCGTCTTTTCCTAATGGGCTGGTGATATAGGTTGTTGCCCGGCTGATAACCAATTTGGCGGGGCCGTTCGCCTTTATGGCCGCTGGTGTCGCCACAATTGCTGTCGCCAGCAAAACTGCGGACGCTCCAACCCCGATCCGCGTGCCAATCAAGTGTGGGGACAGTTTTCTTGCCAAGGGAATAATGTGCCCCGGCACCACAGCGCTTCCCCAATTTAGATGCCGCGCCGCGGAGTTCTTAGAATCCACTATAGGATTTAGCTGCTGGTCTGCCTTCACCACGATCCACACATCCTTCCACGGGTTTCCTATGGCCGCCCTACCGTATAAGGCCGCCGCAGAACTTTTCCGGACAGTTTTAGAATTCGAGCGCTGCAATACTCGCATTCTACCAGTTGGCAAGTCCCCGCGGCAGCGATCGAGATTCCCCTTTAATTCTCTCATTTTCCGCCCTGCCGTCAATACGGTAATAAACGGTTATAATGTCAGACTATGGAAGAGGTCTCAACATGGATGGCACCGCCGCCCTTGCGAATTGGTGATGTTCAGCTTGCCGGCAATGTGTTGCTGGCACCGATTGCCGGGTACTGCGATGTATCATTTCGGCTGGTAGCGCGATCCTGCGGAGGCGTGTCTCTGGCGTGTACGGATCTGTTATGCCCCGAAGGCGTGCTGCGGGAAAATAAGCGTTCCATGGAATTGGCTGCCACCTGCCCGGAGGATTCGCCGCTTTCCATGCAGCTTTACGGCGCTGATCCGCAACGCTTGTGCGATGCGGCAAAATGGGCGGCGGACCATGGAGCGACTATTATTGATATCAACATGGGTTGCCCCGTTGATAAAATTACCAAGCGTGACGGCGGATCAGCCTTGCTATGCGATATTCCCCGCACCTTGGAGATGGCCCAGCGCGTGGTGCGGGCGGTACCCGGTACTCCCGTCACGGCAAAAGTTCGCTTAGGGTGGGATGACCATCGGCTGGTAGCCCCTTTTCTGGCCAATCGGCTGGAACAGGTGGGAATTGCGGCGGTGACCGTGCATGGCCGTACCACGGAAATGCGATTTCATGGCACCGTTCGGCTGGATGGTATCGCGGCGGTGGTGGCGGCGGTGGATAAAATTCCAATTATCGGCAATGGTGATATCCGCACCCCTCAAGATGCACAGCAGATGATAAATGCCACGGGTTGCGCGGGGGTGATGATCGGGCGGGCGGCTCTGGCTGCCCCCTGGGTGCTTCGTGATGTGCAAACATATTTGCAGACTGGTGTGCTTTTGCCGCCGCCGAGCATTGAGCAAAAGTGCCGGTATATGCGGGATCATTTTTACAACATGATCCGCTTCCGCAATCAGCGTGTGGCGATTCTTGAATTTCGCAAGCGCGTGAGCTGGTACGCCAAGCACATGAATCCGTGCCGTATCCTGCGGGATGCCATGCGCGTCATTGATTCTGTGGAAGATTTTGAGACGGCTGTTGAGAACTTTCTTTCCTGGCGAATGGAATGGGAACTGGCTAACCCGCACTTTTCCGATCCATCGGAAAATATGGACGAATCGGAAACACGCGCCGCGTGACCGCAAGATAATCATAGAATGATCTCACCTACCGAATTGCGAAAATTCCCTTCAAAATTGTCGGCAATACGCCAATTCTCGCACGCTAAAGCCGCATCATCATTTTGTCCCTGATTTCGGGACAATCTACCTCTTTACATTTTTAGATAAGTGACAATAATACGCCTCTTCTGGTTTTGTTGTTTGAGGGAATTGATATGGATGTAACCGTTAAACTCAGGCAGGTTCAGGAACGAATCCGCGCTGCGGCAATGCGTGCGCGCCGCGATCCCAATGACATTACACTTATTGCGGTAAGCAAATATGCGTCACTGGAACAGATCCAGAATCTTATCACCGCGGGGCAGCGGCATTTCGGCGAAAGTCGCGTACAACATTTGCAAACCCGGCAACAGGAGGTGCGAGAGTGGCTTCTTGAAACACTGGCGGACGGTGCTGAAATCAGCGCGCAACTCAAATGGCATATGATTGGCCATCTGCAGCGTAACAAAGCCGCCGCCGCCATTGAAACCAGCGAGATTATTCATAGCGCTGATTCCCTGCGGTTGGCGGAACACCTCAATGATCTGGGCGGTCGGAGGGAAACACCTATACCGATACTTATGGAAGTAAATACATCCGGCGAAGATTCCAAAAACGGCGTTCCGATTCCGGCAGCGATTCACATGGCTGAACAGTTCGAAACGCTGGCCCATCTGCAACTTGTGGGACTGATGACCATGGCCCGGCAATCCGCTGATCCCGAAGAATCCAGACACTGCTTTAGCACATTACGCGAGATATTTAATGAATTGCGATTCCGGAAAATCTGCGGTCCGCACTTTAAGCACCTCTCCATGGGCATGAGCGGCGATTTTGAAATCGCAATTGAAGAAGGCTCAACCCTGGTAAGAATCGGCTCCGCCATATTCGGTGCTCATACCGAACCGGCCATGGAAACCGGAACGTAAATACATACCTCGGCAACCGCCGGCCCCCCAAACATCCAATCGCACAGAAACAACCGTAGCTCAATGCGGAAGCGTTGAGTTGGACGCGCAATAAGGTCTGGTCGCACGCCGCCCTTCGCCCCGGCGCGATTGACCACAGGCGTGGTTCAACGGATGGCCCCCACGCCAAGTTCTTGCTGTGCCCGATTGTATGCGCAACGGTACACAACGGTACGCAACTGTACGCAGCGTTGACCGCCGACACATCTTTGGTTACAAGCATAGTGCTCTGTCACGCCTACAAATTAGGATTGACGGAGGGCCAGGGGGTTGTGGGCGCGAAGCGAGGAGGATTAT
>JAKAZF010000324.1 GCA_021826605.1 Planctomycetota bacterium
AGGAGGCCACAAGTTTTCCGTGGTTATATCCGCGGGCGATTAATTTTCCCGGCTCATAGGGAACCTGCCAGTCAAGGTACCAGTATCTGGGCATTTTCTTTCGGCCGATCTCTTTGCCATTCAGGAACAGTGCCACCGTGCTGCAATTGCCATAGCAGCGCACGAGAATCTTTTTACCGATCATGGACTTGGGCAAGTCCCATTGAGGACAAATATATACAAGCGGCTTTTTGCCCCACCAGGCTTTGTAATAATAGGCATCCGGCTTGGGGAAACCGCAGATATCCAGGACCCCAAAATGAGAATTAACATCAGGCCAGGAGTAGGGCGTGGTTTCGCCGCGATAATCAAAACCGGTCCAGTTAAATCCACCTTCCACAAATTTTTGCGTTGCGATGGGCTTCCATGTATCCCAGATATATTGTGACCAACTCGTGTGCATGGTGTACTGGCTTACAAGCCCCTTGCTTTTGCTGCTTACCAGAACACCTCGATCACTGCAGGTACTGCCGATTTCACTGCCGAAGATCGGCAGATTCGGCAGAAGTTTGTGCATCCATGCATAGTCGCCCGGGTGATAGTTAATTCCCTGGAGATCCTCGACATGGGTAAATCCGTGCGGATAGCCTCCGTTCATCGCGCACGTGATCGGCCGGGTACGGTCATATTTATGCACTTCATGCATTAAGGCACGGAAAACCTTTTCACCGTATTTCGTTGCCTGAATCTTCCATTCCTCATTACACATGGACCACATGATGATACTGGGATGATTGCGGTCGCGAAGAATCAGGAATTTAATTGCCGACATATTGTTGTATGGATCGCCAATACCGGCCTTAGGATTCTGGGAATCCGTCGGATGGCGATTTTCGTCCATAACCAGCATCCCAAGATGATCGCAGGCGCGATAAAATGCCGGCGAAACGGGGTTATGCGAGGTTCGATACGCGTTGGCGTGGAGTTCCTTTTTCAACATCATCACGCGCCACCACCATAAGTTATTCGGGGCACCGATGCCCACGGCGGGGAAATCCGCATGGTTGCACTCGCCCTTGATTTCCACGCGTTTGCCATCAAGAAAAAAGCCATTTGCGGGATCAAAACGCAGGGTACGAATTCCGAATGTGGTGTCTTTGACATCCACAAGTCGGCCATCGGATTCAATGATGGTGTGGAGTTTATACAAATTCGTGTGATGCAGACTCCACAACGCCGCATGCGGTAAAGTCGCGTGCTGATTAAACGTGGCATGCTGTCCGGCGGAAAGCATTTCGGCGGTACGCGCGGTGGCCACAGCCTGACCTGCGGAGTTATCGATGGTGGAAACAATGGAAAATACCGCTGAATGTAAACGGTTATTGGCCACCGTAGTCTGAATGGTCAAATGAGCATCGGCGTGATCACCGGTGCTGGAACCGTAATGAATCGGTCCCGGCACATGACTGATGACATAGGTACCGTAACGTGTGATGTGCAGGTTATGTTTGGCAATCAACCAGACATTCCGGTTAATGCCTCCGCCTTCATACCACCAGCCTTCAAAAAAGGTGGGGTTCACATATACCGCCAGCGTATTGGGCCTTGTGAAATGCACATATTTGGAAATATTGAACCTGAACCCGGTGTATCCGCCGGCATGTTTGCCCACAAGGTGGCCGTTGACATACACATGTGCATCGCGATAAACGCCTTCAAAATAAAGCCACAGCATTTTTCCTTTATCTGTTACCGGCACGGCGAATGTCCGCTGATACCACGCGGGATAAACCGGCAGCGAGCCATGGCCGCGAGCGGCCCGGCGGGAAAATTTTCCGCGGACGATAAAATCATTGGGAATGCGAACTCTGCGCCAGGAAGCGTTAACCTTCGGCACGCCAGTCTCGCCGGATGCCCGATGCCATCGCCAATGCAAAGTCAGATTGATACGAGATCGGGGTTCAGCACCAACCATGTGCGGAACCACAGAGGAAAGTGCCAGCACCGCAGCAAGCACACCGTTGGTACGCAGACGCATGGAAGCGTGCCGATTTACCTGGCCGAAACGCAGCGCATGGACATTGCGCACAATGAGCCGACGTGCGGCCTGCAGGAATCGCCAGGGGGCAGTTTCCTTAACGGCACAGACCGGTAATGGTTGAACGCGCATCAGTGAGTTCCCTTTATTTGTTTTCGGTTAAAAAATAGATTTTGCGAATCCGCGAGCAATAAACATTTGATAAACAATGTTCGAAGATTCATTTTTTTAAAGTTACGGCACGATTCTTCGCCGATTACAACAAACTATTTCACCCGTTGGCCAACCCAACATTTCACATCGTTCAGTATCGCACAGTTTTTTTAGGAACGCCAGTGCCCGCGGCAAGGCCTATTTGACCGCGATATCCGAGTGCTTTAATCCATATATATTGCATTTGGCACAGGGCACTGCGGGAAGACAATTGTACATTTAAAGCCGTTTTGGGATCAGCAGCCGGCGGGGATCGCAATATTCGCACAAGCGTTTTTTAATGAATTTCTCTTGACTTATTAAGGTTTTTTTCTTACCTTGTTTCGCTCGATTGATCCGGAACGTAAATCCGGCTGGGTCGGATGTTTTACCGCTGAATGGGCGTGGCATGAAATGCTTTTTGTCCGCATTCGCAGTGAGGCAACGATTATCAATGACTTGAATATGGCCCGTGCGCGGCAAGATTGGCGCAATCCAAAGGAGTAGACGACATGTTACCAGTTGCAAGAACCAGCAAATCCCGCAAAGGCATGCGCCGTGCGCACCACGCTCTGACCGGAACCGCCAGTTCACGCTGTCCCGGATGCGGGCAAAGCCGTCTGCCGCACCGGATGTGCAGCAACTGCGGCTATGTCAACCGCAGCTTGAGCCTGGAACTTGAAGAAACCACCAAGAAATAGTCCACCCCTGTGGGACGTTAGGGTAGATATGCCGCAATGCGGCGGCAGGAGAGACAGCGTGTTTCTCCGCTTTGGCTGTTGGACTGTTGTGTAATTTTTGAGGCAAGTCAGGCGATGCGCATTGCGATAGACGCCATGGGTGGGGATCACGCTCCGGATAAAATTATCCAAGGAGCGGTTGAATCGTTAGAGTTTCTTCAGTCTGATGATGAAATCATTGTTGTTGGGCCAGAAGACCTCCTGCACGAAAAATTAGGTTCGGTTCTTTCGACACATTCCAATATACGCATTGAACCAGCGTCGCAGGTCATCGGCATGGATGAATCGCCCGTCGAGGCGGTGCGACAGAAGCGTAACAGCTCAATAGTGCGCATGGTAAAACTTGCCGCCGCCGGTGGCGCGGATGCCATTATTTCGGCGGGTAATACCGGTGCGCTTGTGGCTGCGGGCGTTTTGATGCTTGACGCACTTCCAGGAGTAGAGCGCCCCGGCATAGCTGTTCCAATCCCCAATGGCCACAGCCGTGTTCTGCTTTGCGATGCCGGTGCCAACGTGCAGCCCAAGCCGGCGCATCTGCACCAATATGCGATTCTGGCCTCCGTGTATTCGCAAACCCTTTATGGAGTGCAATCGCCTCGCGTAGGCTTGTTGAATATCGGCACGGAAGATGAAAAAGGCACCGCACTGATAAAAGAAACGCGACTTCTGCTGGAAAAAGATTCCGGCCTGAATTTTATAGGGTACGTGGAAGGTCGAGACATATTTGACGACCAGTGCGATGTGGTTATTACAGATGGCTTCACCGGCAATGTGGTGCTTAAGGTTATCGAAGGCATGGGCGGATCTCTGCTGCGGACACTCAAAGACCAGTTGGCTCAACTGCCGGCGCAAACCGCGGATGAACTGGGGCCGATCATCAAAAAAACCTTCAGCTTGTATGATCATGAAGAATATGGCGGCGCACTATTGCTGGGCGTTTCGACCCTGTTTCTCAAAGTTCACGGCTCGGCCGGAAAAAAAGCCATTCGCAATGCCGTGCATGCGGCCAAACAAGCAACGCGGCATAACATCAATGCCCGAATTTCAGCCCAACTGTCCGAACGGGTGGCGTAAAAGCGCGGAAGGCGTTACCCTGATTCTGTAATCCGCGTAAAGGCCAGTTTGTTTCGGCAATGCGGTGAAGGTGTGATAACGTGAGGAGTGGTTGAATTTATGGCCCGATTTGGTGCCTATATCTCCGGTTCCGGAAGTTGTGTTCCCCAGCGGCGTTTAACCAACGCCGATCTTGAAAAGCTGGTCGAAACAAACGATGAATGGATCGTTCAGCGCACCGGTATTCGCGAGCGACGGGTTGTCGGCGACGGTGAATCCACGGTTACGCTTGCCCTGCAGGCGGCACAAAGGGCATTGGAAAATGCCGGCATCTCCGCCGATGATCTGGATCTGATCATTGTTGCGACACTCACGCCCGAATTAATTACGCCATCTACAGCCTGCCTTTTGCAGGAAAAATTGGGCATCAAGCGCAATATCGGCGCCTTTGATATGGGCGCGGCCTGCTCAGGCTTTGTATATTCAATTGCCACCGCATCGCAATTTATTCAAACCGGGGCTTACAAAAACATTCTGG
>JAKAZF010000325.1 GCA_021826605.1 Planctomycetota bacterium
GAAATCCGCATCGCGCAGGACATTATTAAACATTCTTTATCGAAGCTGCTGCCGAAATAATCAATCGGCAACAGGTGCACCGCTGGAAGCGACGCGCGTGGTCGTGATCCGGTTTGATGAAATCGGGGATCTGATTCTTACGTTGCCGTTTCTGCGGGAATTGAGACGGTCCCTGCCCAAGGCCCGCATTGCACTGGTGATCCGCCCGGCTCTGGTGAATCTGGTGGAATTATGCCCCTATGTTGATAGCGTCGTTGCCTTTGCCCCCAAATTTGGCTTTCGGCCCGGACGATTAAAAGCTCTTTTTGACCTGCGGCGGCAGGTGACAACTGCGCTTGGCGCACCGCCGCAGCTTGGAATTCTGCCGCGGTTTGATGCCGACTTCAGCCGCGGCTTAATAGCTTTGCTGGCCACCGGCGCACAGCAGCGGACCGGCTTTTCCGAATCAGCGACGCCGGAAAAAGCACACGCCGATGCCGGCACGGACCGATTCCTGACGCATCCGGTTCAGCCCGAGGGTGCAGACATGCACGAAGTAAAACGCAATTTGTCCTTGCTTACGGCGCTTGGTGCTGCGGTTGGCAGCGACCAGCTGCAGCTATTTCTATCTCCGGAAGATAAAAGAAAAGCGGATGCGTTATTAGCGAGCGGCACCGCCGGCACGGTGTGGATCGGACTGTGCGCCGGTGCCAGCACCGAGCGAAAAAGGTGGCCAATAGATCGCTACCTGGCCGTGGCGAAGTTTATTGCAGACGATTATCCCAATGCTGCAATGGTGGTGGTCGGCGGCCCGGGAGATCGGGAAGTTGGGGAGCAAATGGTGCAACACCTTCGCGGGCGCGGCTTAAATGTTGCGGGGGCCTTAACCCTGCGGGAAACGGCGGCAGTTCTGGCGAAATGCGCACTTTACGTAGGAAATGATACGGGACCCATGCATATCGCGGCTGCCGTCGGGGTTCCTGTCGTCGCCGTTTATGCCGATCCAGCACCGCCATCACCTCCAAAACTTGCAGGTAACACCGAGAAAACTCCGGCACGTTTTGATCCATGGGGCGTCCCTTCCCGGACCGTTACACCGGGCGGCGGCGCGGCAGCGGTTGCTGCCGCCCATGCTTCGACCGCAAGTGCAATTACTGCTGTGACGGTTGAACAGGTGATACAAGCCGTTAAGGAATTATTGCCGCGTATACCGTCCTAGGCGATACGCAAGGCAACAGCGACTATATCGGTACGCCCATCGCCATGATAATAAGACAGAATCATCGGATCGGCCGGGCGGCAATATTCAGCGGCGAAATATCCGCTGGCGGCGGAAAGGTGGTTTGATCGCCGGCATCTTTATATGCCGTGAAGTCGTAGCGACATAACGAATTGAGATAATTCGTCAGCGATTCCAGGGAGTCACCAGCCGAGGCTACACACGCGCGATTCCACTCGAAAAACAAATAGGGCTTGAAGCGCCGGATGAATTCCGCGGCTCCGGTGAACACGGATTTTTCATGGCCTTCCACATCGACCTTCAGCACAATTCGGTCGGCGCCGGATATAGCGGGCATATCTGATAATGCATCATCGAGCTTAAAGCATGGCACATTCAGCGTCTTTATTTTTGATTTGTCGCTTCCGAATTCCTTCGCCAGATGATCCGAAAGTACGGACGATGAACCGGACTGTTCCGGCACGATATTAAGTTGAATGGTGCCGGCAGTGTCGCTGACGGCGGCGGAAAATATCCGCACATTGTCCAGATTATTAAGTGCGGCGGTCGCCGCCGCGAGTTGGGCCAACTGCGGGTTGGCTTCAAATCCGACCACTTGTCCTTTTCCGGAGATAAATTTTGCAATATTCGCCGCATACATACCTCCATTAGCACCGACATCAATGTAACAGGGGCGCGACGAGCCGTGAAACAACTGTCGCAGCAGCAGCAAATTGGCACCTTGCACATCCGGCCATAGGGATAACGACAGACTGGTATGATCAAACGCATTGCCTACATAGCGGGTGTCACCCCATGTGCGTCCCCGGAAATAGGGTTTATTTTTACTGAGAAACTTAAAGAGCTTGGTACTATTGGTACGGATGCCCTTTCGGCTTAACAGGGGCAAAAGAAATTGGCCGAGGGTGAATTTTAATTCCAATGCGGAAAGCTGCTCTTGATTATCCAGCAGGGCTTCCTGCAATTTCTGTAAGGGCATGAAACATCTGCTCCGATTAACAGCATTTTCCGGACTTTTATAACAGCGCATGGTAGTTGGCGCTCTTGCAACGGTCAAATCCCGCGTATGCCCCCGGGCACCCTATGACGGCCCTGACCATCATCGGTTCTTGGTCTGATTTTCAAATCGGCAATCGCATCTTAAATCATCCCGGTCATCCGCCAGCAAGCGAGCCGGCCTGAATCCGCCTGTTAGCAGCACCGACGCCGAGATATAATAACTCCACTCACGAACAGGAAGGTAAATGAGAACCGAAAACCAGCCTCTAAATCACCGCCAGGACAGGAATTGTAAAAGGCATGTAAATGCGCAATCACGGCTCACACGCCTGTTGACGCGCTGGCCTTTCTGGATATGTGCGGTTATTGCCGCTGGAATCGCCTGGAGAGTTCTGGATTATTACCTGCGCTATCCGGTGTGGACGGATGAAGCATCGCTAGGCTTGAATATCATCCATCGCTCGTACGCCGGACTCTTGCGACCATTAAATTTCGCTCAGGTAGCCCCCCTGTTTTTTCTCTGGACCCAAAAATTTATTATTGATCACTTAGGAACTTCGGCATTGAGCATCCGATTCCTGCCTTTTGCGGCCGGCGTGGCGTGCCTCCCGCTGGCGTGGATGGCATTTCGCCCGGCATTCGGACCGCGCGCCGCTCTGGTGGCAACGGCATTGATCGTCTGCTCCCTGGCACCGGTACGCCTGACCTGCGACGCCAAGCCCTATTCAATTGATTTGCTGTTCAGCCTGATCTTCGTTGGTGCGATGGCACGTTATCTCATGGCCCCGGGACGCCGGCGCTGGCTGATTTTTCTTTGCGTGCTGACGCCGGTGGCAGTGGGATTTTCATTTCCCTGCCTCTTCGTGCTGGGTGCCTCAAGTCTTGCGGCAGGCTGGCAAGTGTGGCGCAGAGGAAAGTTTCGCGTATTGCCGGTGTGGATTGTGCTTAATATCCTGGCGGCACTGGCCTTTGCAATAAATTATCATTGGATCATCCATCCGCAAAGTCTGAAAACTCAGTCCTATATGGACAGCTTCTGGAAGCATCAGTTCCCACCCCATAACTTAGGAATATTCTGGTGGCTGATTAAAGCCAGCGTGTCCGAAATGATGTCCTATCCCTTCGGCAGAAATTATGGATTCGGATTGATTCTGGCTCCCCTATGTCTGATCGGAGCTTTGCGGCTTGTTCGTTCCCGAGGTGCCGCGTGGGGTATTTTGTTGGCCGGACCATTCGCGTTGACGTTTCTGGCATCGATTTTCCGACATTATCCCTTCGGAGGAGCCATCCGCCTGCAACAACAATTGCTGCCTTCCATCGCGATACTCTCCGCGTGGGGGCTGCGAACCGTCCTGACATTGGTTTTTCATAACCACGTGGATCGAAAAGTCGCGCGTGCGGTGGTGATAGGCACCGCGGTTGCGCTGGTGGGCTATACGTTCGTACAAATGCCCATGGATATTCATTCACCCTATGGGCACGGCTTTCGCAGTATGATGACGTTGCGGAGGATCGTCCACCGCGCTTTTAATCATGCCGTAAATCATACGGAAATCATGGTGACTGGGCCGGCATGGCACACGGCGCGGGAAATGGAACCGGAGATTTATTGGTATTTCACGACACAAACGATTTCATGTAATACATCGGGCCGGATTTGGAAGTCTCCTTTGGAGAACAAACAGGCCAACTTATGGGTGATGAACTTGTGGCTTCCAAAAGATGCGCTCTCAGGTCGGACCGCCAACCAACACATGGAAAATCAGATCGCCAAATCGGGGCTTCATCTTCACTTGAAGCAAAATAAGGTTTACTATCTGGGTGAGCTGGGATTTAATTACCATGCGGTGTATTGCCAAGTTCAATGTTACACGCCATGAGCATTCGCCGCCGCTTATCGAATAAGCGGCCTGATTTTACTTAGCAACGATAAATCTTCAGTCAACAAATGAAAATATGAAAAAACATTCAGGCGCGTTCGTATCAGCTCCTTCTGGGCGAGAACCGCACGCAGCCGCTTTTGGTATTCTGCCTGCCAATTTTTCCAGTCGATTTTTTCCACATCCGAAGTCAGGATGTACGATTCCCGATAGGCATAGAGATCAATATTGGGGGCACCATCATAAAGCGGCACAGCATTACATAAGATGGCGTCCGTGAATTTTTCCGTGATATAATCATCCGCAACCGCACGTTCCAGCGATAGATAAAAGCAATGATTTTCAATACCCAGATATTTATCGTTGCCGAGGTGACTGTCGCTGCTGCGGTGATAGCCGCCCAGCGCCCGCCCCGAAAGCCTGCCGTAAATATCCACA
>JAKAZF010000326.1 GCA_021826605.1 Planctomycetota bacterium
ATTCTGGTTCTGTTGGCCCGTGTCCTCAGAAGCGCTTTGCCCACCCGGTGCTCCATGCATATCCAGGATCACGTGCATATTTTCCTGCCCGGCCCAGTTCACCGCCTGGTCAAGCCACTTAAACCCATCTTCGTTCGGATTCGTGAACATCGAAGCTTCAAAAGGAATCCGCACCGTGTTAATTCCCTCTTGGTGCATAAGGGTAAAATCATTTTGCGTTATCCAGTTGCTGCGCCAGGCCGTGCGGATGTTTTCCATATCCGTAACGCCGAATCGGCTTTGCAGCGTATTCCACAAAGTGTAAGCGTCTGGGATATTGGTGCTGTTGAAGGGAATCATGGACATCTCCGGCACCAGCCATCCACCCAGGTTGACCCCTTGCAGTTGCACCGGAACCGTCGGATCGTTAACCGTCACAATGTTGGTGCCATGGACTTCCAGGTGATCTGCGGATGCCCGCACTCGGGTCGCTACTGTCAGCGATGTTCCCATAATTGTAACGAGGGAAATAACCGCCGCTTTCTTGGCCCCAGGCGAACAGCGAAAATATTGTCTGTGCAATTTCATAATCGCGCCTCCGAAAAAAAAGAGCCGGTGGGTTTTTTCGTCAACACACCAGCCCTATTTATGCTTAACCAACTCCCCTTCTGGCTTGCAGGAAACAAGCTTAGTTGGGATCTGTAATGACAACATTCTTGGATTGCCAATTAGGCGTCCACCGAAGTTGCCATAATTTCCCCAGCGGGATATGCTCCGCGTGGCCGTCGCCAAAAACCATATTGATAGCCATTCCGTGACGATTAAGGCAGGACTGTTGCATCATACCGGGGGGTGAAGGCACTTGGAAAGAAGATGGCTCGTTGGACATGTCGTTCCCATTTAAATTGCCGGGAACGGCATTGGTCCAAAGCGGGAACGTGTCTACCCATGTGCAGTCACCAAAAAGGGGCACCGCGCCGTTTACATCCGCCTTGGGCCAGAAGTACGAATTCACACCATACCCAGCTTGATAACTGCCAAGATTTTGGCAAATATAGCTGTGCAGTCCTTGGCCGGGCGCGGGGTTGTAAACCCAGCCGTTCATGCCATAACTGCATATCCAACCGCCTTGCGGATCATTTCCATCGGCGTTCCATTGCCGCCAGGCATACGTGGACGATCCCGGTCCCCATGAGCCTGGAATATTCCCGGAGTTATTTGTCACCGGACAGGTCATGATGGCCTTTACGCCGGCTGGTTCAGACAATTCGGTCGTGCCGGGCAGGTACGGAATGTGCTCACTGGTCAGGTAAGGTGCGATTAATCTTGTCCAACCTTCGTTGTACTGCCACGCGTCGGCACCCGTGGTGCCATAGAATGGATAATCCCATGCATAAGGCATCACTTCCCCGCGGTTGGCGTCGCTGTATTCAATATACCCTTGGCCCAGCACGCGCAGGTTTGAAAGACATACGGTACTAAGGCCATCCTGCTTGGCCTCTGCCAAGGCGGGCAGCAAAAGCGCAATCAGCAGCGCAATAATGCTGATCACTACCAGCAGCTCAATGAGGGTAAAACCGCGATGAGATTTCATAACAATACTCCTTTTTCCAACATGTCCTTCACCGGCAGCGTCAAGGTATTACGCGCTCTTACGCCGCCGCAGTATCAGCAACGCCACTGCGCCAACCGCGAAGATTCCAACCGTCGCTGGTTCCGGAATCGGCGTCGTTGCCAGCGTGCCGATGATCTGGAATTCTGCGTTGTCCGTGAAAACGCCCGTAGGGTCATTCGTTGCGGACACCGGGGTCGGGGTCGGATTACTCCCCCACGCCGCACCGGTCCAATAAGTTGGCGTGGTCGTAAATGTCCCCGTGCTTGTTCGGAATGTCGCCAACTGCCCAGTAGCTGAACCCGTGCCAGGTTGGGCCCCGTCGGAATAGCTACCATTGCCGACGCTTAAACCCATTGCGCTGTATGCGTTTGGACCCTGCGAATTAATTGCGTACCCGTAAAGTGTATTTGGCGAGAGTTGTGGTGGGGTCGAAAAGTCGTAAACCACCCAGGTCCCGTTGGCACCAGCGGTTCCGACGGTCGCATTACCCGTGTACAGAACGGGTCCCGACGTCGCACCTGTAGTGGGTTCAAAAAGGTTGACCGTTACGGTATTTCCCGACGCCCATCCCTTACTCTGCTCCCACTGATCCCACACCCCTAAGGAATTCAGCAAATAACCATTTGGATTATTCCCCGTCGTGAACGTCTCGCCAAACCACTGATTGCTGTAATAATTGAGTGCTCCACCACTGGAATTACCTTGGCCGTCCGTGGGGTTGCTGGCGATGACCACTTGGCTTCCGGCAGGGGATGGAAGGGCGGCCACGTTGCCATTGACCGTATCCGCATGCACGATGCAGGCATCTGTCGCCATCATCATGCCCGCGACACAGGCCGCCGCAACAATACTGAATTTCGAAGCACGCATAAGAAAACCTCCCGTTTATACCAGTCGCAGGAGCATTCTGCTGGTGGGCTACGACAAATAGCCCAAACAAACTACAACAAAACACCATGCTCACGACGGCATGAAAACAAATTCCAGCTTCAACGGCTTCATTTGAGCCGATACGATTTCCCACCGCGCACAGTAGGGACAGATATTTCACCATTCTGTCGTAAGCTCCTGACTTGGTAGAGCTTCCGAATCAACCGGTGGTTTATTCTTCTGTGAATGACTCTATCTCATCGATGGTACCAAAACAAGATAAAAAATTGCGGCCGAAAAGTGTGATTTTGCGACAGTCCTGAAATCGTTATATTTTAAAGCCCGGCTGTCACCAACTATTTTGGCACAGGCACCACGCCGCGTTGCGCCATGTCAGTCGCATTAAACATCGCGTTGCGTCTATACGTTCGTGGTGTGCTTCCCGTGGCGGACTGAAAAAATGTCGACAGATACTGGGCGGACGAAAAACCCGAGGCTGCGGCAATGGAACGCATGGACATATCTGTCTCCAACATTTTCTTAACCAATTGCAGCCGAAAAAGATGAATTTCATCTTGCGGGGACCGCCCCAGTATTCGGCGAAATTCCCTTTCCAACCTACGCCGGTTCACCGGCACAGCTTGCAAGAGCGTCTTCACATTAATACCTTCACGAATATGATCGCGAATATAGCGGATGGCCGCCGCCACGGCCGGATCGTCGACAGCCAGAATATCCGATGACAGGCGCCGGTGAATATCACCCGGTCCGACAGGCGCGGAATTAATCGCAATTCTCTGTTTTTGTAACAACCGTTTCCCTGCTTCCACAGCCTGCTGTCCCACCAGTTGGAAATCCTGATTAATACTCGAGAGCGGCGGGTTGCAATATTCGCACAGGGCAGGGTCGTTATCCACCGCCAAAATGGCAACTTCCTCCGGCACGTGAAGTCGGCGTTCAAACGCGGCATGCGCCAGGAGCATTCCCCAACTGTCCCGTCCCGCCATAATCGCGACAGGTTTAGGCAGGGACTCCAACCAATCTCCAACAGAATCGAGTTGATCATATTCCACAGTTGTATTAGGGATGAGGCTGTGACAATTAAATGAATTAAACGTCCATCCCGCCCGACCCGTTTGCTTGGTTTGTTTCGTTTGGCTGGTGTCCACCTCGGCCAATCGGTCTTGGAAGCCCTTCATTCGATCCGTCACAAATCGGTAAGCGAAACTTCCGATGAACGCAAAATTTCTAAATCCACGATCAAGAAAGTGTTCCGCTCCCACGCGGCCAAACGCCAAGTCATCGGAGTCCACTGAAACAAAATAGTCCCACCTCCTGTCATTATATATTTCCACCACTGGAATCCGGAGTTTGCGCAGATGCTCGGCCAATTTTGGTTCTTCAATCCGGGCGATCACCAAATCCGGCTGCCATCGCTGTAAATCAGAAAACAGTCGTTCCAGTGCTTGGCCGCGCGGGCTGCCGCCGTGAATACTAAATATCCAAGGCAAATCAGATCGTTCCGCCGGCGGCTCTGTACCGCTAAATCCGGTGGCGGCTGATAAGTTGTGCGGATAAATAGCCTTCTGAATTCCCATGAGAATACCGCGTGCATAATAGTGCTCCAGGGGCAGAATCAGGGACACCCTGATAACTTTATGAGTGGCTGAATACGGTGACATCCGAAATCCTTTATTTACGATCTAATCAATTCGTTCGCCCCGACCTGACGCCAAGGCGGAACCCGGCCCGTTCATAAACGGCAATCATCAATAACGAACGTCGTGGTGGATTTTCCCGGCAACGTAACGCGAAATTGATTGTCTGTTACGTCCGGCCCGGCAATCAGTTTCAAGTTATCTGTCGGAGACGTCACATACGCGTGCACGCGGCCGCCGATATATCTGAACCCAGTGAGGTTAAAAAGAACAGGCCGCGGCTTTGGTTTTGCGTTCACGGCCACGATAATCAGCCGGCCTTGTGTGATATGAAGTGCCGAGATACAGTCCGTGTCCGTGACGCTGATATACTGGAACCCGGGCCGGATGAAGCGGCTGAAATTGGCC
>JAKAZF010000327.1 GCA_021826605.1 Planctomycetota bacterium
TTGTCTTACCGTGGATGGACTTATCACACCCACCGCGACGGGCATGGCCTGCATGGATGTCACCAGCGGAGCCATACGGTGGAATCAGCCGGGACTCAATGCGGGATTGACATCCAACACCATGATCTGGATGCAGACGGCCCTGAACCACAATACGCTGGTGATGCTTACTCCGCGGAATTTAATGGCCATCTCCACCCGCACGGGCGATATTGCATGGAAGGCGGAGTTTGTGATGCAAACACGGCCGCCGCTGACCTCGGCCCAAATCGGCGATCCGGATATTGTCGCAATGGCGCAGGGTCCTCTCGGGCCGACGCCCAATATCATGCATTTGTATCTGATCAATCAAAAAGACCGGCAGGGCCGGCTGGATAACGGTTCGATTGTAATCGATCAGCAGCTTACACGATCCAACAGCGATCCGGAGGCACCGGAAATTCAGTCTTGGCTGCTGGTCAATGGCGGAATTTTATTTGAAGTCAATGGCGTCGTGTTCTATTGCCATACATAATAGTCGCAGTCAACCGCACCCGTACGAATCGGGGCGCAGGATGCCGTAAGGAGATTTAATTTGGCAGACGATACCGAAAGCACCATGCAAAGCAATGCAATAAATGCACCCGTTAGCCAACATCATGCGCTGCTTGGATTTGTGCGCCAGGCTCGTTACGTTGTGGCATGCATTGTGGTGGGATTCTTTTTCATTTTCCTGGCCGGAAAAGTCATTGCGTCTCCCAATATGGATGGCACCCGGGCTTTGGCCGCCGGCCCGGCGGTATCTCTGGTGGCGGAATTGGCGATGATCGGCGGCCTGGTTGCCGCGGTTGCCATCGGAACACTGCTGACCTGGCCGGATGCCCCGCATGCGGGACTCTTTATTGCCTCGGTGGGATTAATTTTCCTGGCCTGCCACTGGGGTCCCATTACACTGCTGCTGGCATTGCATCATACCGATTTGACCCGGGCCTACCGAATCGTGGCGTTGCAGAACATTTTCTGGGTTTTCTATATTCTCATCGGCGAGGCGGTTTCACGCGGCATTTATGAACTCATCGGCTCGCGAAACTGGCCGCTTTACCTGGGCCTCCCATGGCCGGTAAACGCTGCGGCAAACCACTCCATTCCGGCCACCGCCGGTTATCCATCCTTTTCCAATGTTTTGATTAACGGCTTTGCGTACCGCCCCATCGGCTCGCGTATCGGTCAGAATCTTCTGGCCTTTGCTTCCACCATGATCGTGGCCGCCATTTTCCTGTTTCTGTTGCTGAAATCGCAGCAGCCCGGTCAGGCCATTTTTGCCTGTTCAGTGGCCTTTGCGGCCGGTGCGTTTGTCAGCTCTCTTCTGGCACCGGAAGCTGACGCCTGGGTTATCTGGATTACACCACCGATCATCGCCGCCATTGGAGGCTTTCTCGCCCCCCACTTCGCACAACCTTATCCGGCGCATACCGGCTTGTTTCTCATGCGGACGCTGCCGATTTATTACAGTTCAGCCGGATTGGCCGGTGCTATTTTCGGTTATTACGCCGCCGTGCGTTTGCATTTTCGCCGGGTCGTGGAAACATTGCAGTCCCATGCGGTGACCGGATAAATACATCCGCCACTGCAGGGTACGGGAATCTGTATAAATGCGATGCGGTCGCATATGAATGAAAAAGATTGTTCGGCATGGCAAAAAAAGAGCTTACGATTTCTCTCGCGGCAAAATGCCAACTGCTCTTCGGATTTGCCGTGCTGGTTATCATTGCAGGCGCATTGGCTGTTCCGTGGCAGCGCATGGAACAGCTTACCAGCCGCGAACCTGTTTATGAAGCCCGTATCGCGGCTGACATGACTCTGCGGGAGGCCCATGTTCAACACGCTACCGCCGGAAATCCCGGTCACGCGGCGCTGCTATGGCAGGCTGCGCATATACGCAGTTTGCATTATCCGCAGCCGACTGTCGCATTGCTGCCCCAACCGGGTACAGCTTCGGCACATGCGACCGCTTTTGAGCGCGACGCCATTAAATATTTTCTCAAACATTCCCGCCAGAATCAGTATGGCCATTTATCGCAGAGCATCCCCCACCATCCAGTTTATCAATACGCCGCCGCGGTGCGGGCGTCAGTGAGCTGCCTGAAATGCCATGCCCAATGGCAAAAGTGGTTGTCTCCGCACAACCAGGCAGAGTCCGTTCCCGCCGGAGCCCCCCAACCGCGTACAGCCAACGCACCATCGATGGGTCAGATCCCCGCCGTTGCGCCCCTGGTTGCTATTGTGCAGGTAGCCATGCCCGTAACACCTGATCTGGATCAATTGCTGCTCAATCGCGTGGTCATTGTGGTTTCCGGCCTCATTGGCGGATCGCTGGCGATCATTGTCTTTTACCTCATCACCACCCGGCTGATTCTGCAACCCGTGCGGGTGCTGCGGAACACTGCGGAAAAGGTGGCGAAAGGAGATATGGATATCCGTTCGGCGATTTCCACGGGCGATGAATTTGAGCAATTGTCCGATACGTTTAATACCATGCTTACCACTTTAAAGGCTTCACAGGATCAGTTGGAAGCAACCAATCGCAGTTTGGATACGCGCGTTGGTGAATTGGCTCAATCCAATACCGATCTGTTTCAAGCCAGTAAAATGAAATCCGAATTTCTTACCAATGTCAGCCACGAACTGCGCACACCGCTTAATGCCATCATCGGCTTCGCCGAACTGCTTTCCACCGCCAAACCCTCCGCCGAGGACCCGCGGTGGAACCGCTATATTGACAACATTCTCACCAGCGCCCGGCAGCTTCTGGACCTCATTAACGATCTGCTTGATTTAGCCAAAATTGAGGCTGGAAAAATCGTCCTGCGCACCGAACGCATCAACGTGCCGGATGTATGTGAATCGTTGGTGAATTTTATGCGCCCTCTGGCTCAGAAGAAAAATATCGAATTATCCCTTGCGGTTCATGCCCCGGTTCCTCTGGTTAGCACCGATCCCGCCCGATTTCAGCAGATTCTTTACAACTTTCTTTCCAATGCCATTAAGTTCACCCCCGCCGACGGACGCGTGGCCGTCACCGTAACATCACTGGATGCCGAGCATGTAAAGATTGCCGTTACCGATACCGGGCCTGGAATTGCTCCGGACCACCACGCCAGCATTTTTGAGAAATTCAATCAATTGGACGCATCCGTAACCCGGCACCACGGCGGCACCGGCCTGGGGCTTACCATCAGCCGGGAACTGGCCAACATGCTCCACGCAAACATAGAACTCGTCAGTGACGTCGGCAAAGGTGCCACCTTCAGCTTAATTATTCCCATCTCCGCGCATGGACAGTAACGCTGCGGCAAGCCTGGAAGCGATGCGCGGCATCCGCCCGGCAACTTGCGCATCGGCAATACCAATGCCGTGGCTATAATGAGAATATGAATCTGGAACCGCGTGATGAAAAGGCCACGAAATCATTATAATCATTTTCCCCGGCAATCGCTGGTCATTATGGCGCTCTTTGCCGCAACACTTCTGATCGTATCGCTTTTACCCTGGCTTGATTCCATCGCGGCAAAATGGGGCTTCGTTGCGGCTCCCGGACATATTGCGTGGCAAACAGACCTTCGTGCCGGACAAGCCGAAAGCCGCAAAACGGGAAGGCTTTTGCTGGTGGATTTTCAGGCTTCCTGGTGTCCGCCCTGCCGGCTGATGGATCGCACGGTCTGGACCGACCGCAGCGTCGCACAGATCATCCACCGTCATTTTATTGCCGTTCGGGAAGATATTGATTCGCCGGAAGGGAAAACCGATGCGCGCCACTTTCATGTGCAGGTATTGCCCACGATACTGGTGCTTAATTCGCTTGGAATGATTGTCAATGTCGCCCAGAGCATGGGAGCACGGCAAACGCGGCGGTTTTTAACGCAAAGCATGACCCATGCGGAGCGGGTGGGAACCCGGGATCAACCGGCAATTCCCAAGTCATACCCGATCCACCACAGCGCCGCGATTGCCAAGCAGTGAAGAGTGAATGCTGCTATTTTTGACCGTAGTACGCACCGGGACCGTGCTTTCGCAAAAAATGTTTATCCAATAGTTCGTCGGCAATGGGTTGAACATCCGGGGCCAGAGCAAGCGTTTGAAGTTGCATTTTGGCCACGAGTTCAAGCACCAGTGCGTTTTCCAGAGCCTTGGCCGCGGAAGGTCCCCAGGCAAACGGCGCATGGCTGGCAACCAGCACGCCGGGAATCTGGGCCGGATTCAGGCCATGCTCCTTAAAGCACTCGATGATCACACGACCGGTGTTCAATTCATAATCAGTATGAATTTCTTCGGGTAGCAAATCCCGCGTTACCGGAACCGCACCGTAAAACGTATCCGCATGCGTTGTGCCCAGACAGTTAATTTCCCGCCTGGCTTGCGCAAAGCTCGTGGCGTGAATCGAATGGGTATGCACGATGCCACCGATATCTGAACAATTTTGATAGAGAAATAAATGCGTTGGTGTATCCGATGACGGGCGGGCGGTGCCTTCTATTATCCGGCCG
>JAKAZF010000328.1 GCA_021826605.1 Planctomycetota bacterium
GCAAGCCTTCACGGGGCGCGCCACCGAGAACATCGAGAAAATGTTCCACGGGAAAACTGCTGAACCGACGAACATGCAACAGATAGCCGCCGGCATTCCATGGTATTAATCCGTGGGCTGATACCGCATCGCGCAGAGCTTGCACGTTCTGATTCTGCGGTGCATCGTCCTGCACCGCCAGAAACAGATCCTGCCCATCGGCGGATCGAATGTGAAGGTAACGAAATAAGCTCGTGGAATAAGCTGGCAACCCATTGGCCGCCAGCAATGCATCATCCCGGCAAAGGGTCCATGTTTGCCCGGAATCGGGGTCAACAAACGCGCGTAATTGCCCGGCCGCGATATCAAAAAACATTGGCACCGGAGGATCGATTTCCCACGATCCGGAAATCACCGATTCTTCCGCCGTGGCGCTGGCGGCCCGGCACGTGGCTTTCCATCGCATATCCAAGAGATGATTGTTCCAGTGTTGCCGCAGCGCCTCCGGGCCGTCGGTGGCAAAATCAGGACTTTGAATTGCAATTTGAACCCATTGCAGCACATGCCCCCGCTGATCTGTCAGGCAGCCCAGAAAACCGAGAGCATCGAAGGTTTCGCGGATCAGCACAAACCACCCCGTAACCGGATCAGGCTTGGCACGGCCGACCAGACAAAGCCGCACCGCCGCATCCGCTGGAGCGATCAGCGAACAGGCTTGAAACCCCTGTGGCATGGATGGAGCGAGCTGGTTAGTCAATATTCATCAAGCCTCTGGAGTCCATTTTAATTTTCACATTCTAAGTATGAGTATAACCGCTTCGCAAGCATTGCACAGCCCGGCGGAAATTGTGGGGCAAAACGGCTTTGACATCCGGAAATTCAGCCGGCTCCGGCGCTTGTATTCCCGCCACAGGCAGCCTATATTTTACGCATGAAAGTTGGCTGCGGTGATCGAGCACCGATCGTTTTTTCAGCCGATATTGCCTGGAATCGCGTGTTAGCAGGGGATGCCATGACCTCAACGGAATTGGATATTTCGCGGCAGGCCGCACAACTGGCCAACCGCCTGCGCGCTATTCAGGTTGATCTTGCCGACGACAACAGCCAGACGCGGCAGGAATATATATCCGATGAAATCAAGCGGAATCTCGCGGATATTGCTCCCACGCAACGCCCGGAGTTTCTTGCCACACTGGCGGAACATTTCCCGTCCTGGGATGACAACGTCATGGCCCGGCAGCGGATCGGTCCGGCCGGGCAGACGCAAACGGTCGTTGGTTCCGCAACCGACGCCGCGGAATTGCAGGATCCCGCGTTTCTCGTGCAGCGTTTATGCGAATTGGCTCCCAAACTTCCCCAAGCTCAAAAAGAGGCACTTATCGCCCGGCTCACGGACGCGGGCCTGGCACCGGCTTCCGGCCCCGCCTGGCCAGCCGAGCCGCTGACCAAGCTGGCCGCACGATTGCAGCTTGACGACGGCGCGCAGCCCCATGCGGGACATACGCTTGAACTTCTTCAGATGCTCTCCGAACTGGCAATGAGCATTGAACAAATCGCATGGAACATGTGGAAAGCCATTGTGCCCAATTCCAGTTTAAGGCGCTCCACGCCCCTGCAACGTCTGATGAGCCGGTTTTTAGCCGATGACCCGGATGTGCCGCGCGGTCAGGTGTCGCAGGAACTGGAGCGCCTTCGCAAAATCAATGCCGCTTTGCTTTCTTCCGTTGGGCAGACCGGGCGGCAATTCGCGCATAAATATGCCTCGCGACTTGCGCCGGCTGAAATTGAGGCCGCGGTTCGCGCCACGCCAAAAAAAATGTTTGCCGCCATCGAAGTTTCCTGCTGGAAAAAATATACCGAACTGGCGGCCGAGCATCTTGATGAAGCGGCAATTGATCATGAAATCAGGGAGATTGTCAGAGAATTTGTCGAAAGCGTCATCTGAAGCTTCGGCCTGTATTCGCACGTGCTTACATAAACAGGAAATATCATGGATGCAGTTCACTTCAATGAAGGCTTGTTTCTACAACAGCACCACTTACAGATCATGCAGCGGAATATTCTGTCGCGCCTCGGGGCGGTGCGGTCCCTGGCATTCAGCCATCCCTACGGCCTGATTGAATCGCAGGTTTCCGCGGAGTCGTTGAAAAATCAGATGGTGCGCTTTGATCATCTTCATGCCATTATGCCAAGCGGTACGGAGGTGCGCTTTCCTGAAAACGCGGATATTCCGACGTTAAGCATTAAACAGGCTCTGGAATCACGTACCGGATCCATGACTGTATTTCTGGCGGTTCCGCTGTGGAGTCCGGAACGAGCCAACATCGTAACCGGTGATGCAAAAGACCAGTGGATGGTAAAAAGCATGTACCGGGTCACGGAAATTGAGCAAGCTGACGAAAATACCGGGCAAAATCCGCGCCCCATTGCCGTGCGGCGCATTAACGCGCGATTTCTGGTTGAGGGCGATGACACCACGGATATGGAAGTTCTTCCCGTCCTGCGCGTGGTACGGGGCGTGGGCGAAGAGGTCGGCGCCGTGCGACAGGATCCCAATTTCATTCCCCCATCCATGCTGGTAAAAGGCTCTCCCGTCCTGCGGGACATGCTCCGCGAATTTGCCAATCAGTTGGAAGCCAGCCGGACCGAATTAGCGCTGCAGGTAACGCGCGGCGGCTTCAGTGTTGATACCATGCGCGGGGCGCAATTTGAACAGTGCCTGCGGTTACGCACAATCAGCCGATCCAGCGCCCGAATTTCCAGCCTGTTGAAAGTCAACAACCTCACACCCTTTGATATGTATCTGGAATTGCGCGAGCTGCTGGCCGAACTCGGTTCCATGTACCCCGATAAAGATCAGCAGTTGGCCGCCCCCGCTTACGATCATGATAAACCCGCGGTCTGCTTCCAGGATCTGACGGATAAAATCCGGGGACTGTTGCGCGGCGCGGTTACGGCGCGGTTTATGAAAGTCGATTTCAAATCGGAACAGAATATGTTTGTCGCCGCGCTTACAGAGGAACAATTCACACAACCCAACGAATATTTTATCGCCGTGCGTTCACGGGAAGACCCCATTGCCCTGGCCAAGCTCGTGGAAAATCAGGATCAATTTCAAGTGGCGGCCCCAACCATGGTGGGGAAACGCATTTTTGGCTTAAAACTCCAGGAAGAGCGCTATCCGCCCGTGGAGTTACCGGCCCAGTCGGGACAGCATTATTTCCGTATAAACCGTCAAGACAGTCAGCGCATGTGGGATCGGATTAAAGAAGAAAAGTCCATGGCCATCCGCTGGCTGGGTATGGAAAACAGCGATTTTGCTCTGACTTTGTTTATGACCGTTCCGGGGTGATGGTACAATTTCCCCGGTTGGTCAGGAGTTTTTGGCAGGAACCCGTATCATGACGCTTACAGAACTTACGGAACCTTTTTTTCAATATATCTGTCGGCTTAATCGGTGGGCGCACGGCGGAGGTCTGCTGGATGCCGAGATTGTGCGCGCGGAAATAAAGGGGTTACTGGCGGATATGAAGGCCAAAGCGGCGGCTGCGGCGGGCCTGGCCGGACAGTATGAGAAAATGGAACTGCCACTGATTTTCTTCGCTGATTTCATGGTCAAAGAAGGCGGATACAACATTTCCAAAAAATGGAAAGAGCTGGCTTTTGACCGCAACGAACTGGGCGGCGATGAAAAGTTTTTTGATCTGCTGGAAGAAACACTCAAAGATTCCAGCCCGGCCGCCACGGAACGCCTGGGGATATTCTATACCTGTCTGGGACTGGGATTTACCGGCTGGTATGCTGGACAACCGGAATTTTTGCGGAAAAAATCGCGTGAAATTCGGTTGCGGATCGATTCAGGCGCGCAAGACTCCGATTCACGCAAAATTTGTCCGGACAGTTATGAGCACGTCAACACCGCGGATTTGATTGAACCGCCCGGGGTAAAACTCGTTGGAATTGCGGTGGTGCTGGTGGTATGCGTTATCACGCTTCTGATAGCCAATTTCTATCTGTTCCATCGAAGTGTGTCACAATTGAATCAGGCTCTGACGATGATCCTGCACAAATAGCCGGCTCCCGGTCATTGCATACAGGACGTTTGAAACTGAAGGTAAAGCTGCGGGTATAAGATATGAATCCTTTTAATTTTCTCGGCAACCTGTCCCCCAACGGCAAACTGGCCGCAACCGCTGGCGGTACAGCCGGTGTGGTTGGCGCGGGTGCGTTGGCCATTGGCGGGCATTGGCAGTTGTTGCTGCTGCTTGTGTTGCTGGTGATCATTGCGGTTGTTGCATTTGTGATTTTTCGCCTGCTGGTGGGCTGGTGGCAAAAACGCAAGTCGCGTCCCATGGAACAGAGCCTGGCGGGCAACGCCGGAGCGGCGCCACAACAGCTCAGCGGAGCTAAAAAGCTGGCGGACCTTGATTCCTTGCGCCGGGTTTTTGCCGCGGGTGTGGAAAAATTTCACGCCGCCGGCAAAGACTTGTACTCTCTGCCCTGGTACGCCCTGGTTGGTCAACCGG
>JAKAZF010000329.1 GCA_021826605.1 Planctomycetota bacterium
TTGGGGCCTAAGCCGGAAAGCTCCAGTTCCTTGATTGATTTTTTCAGAGCCAGCGCCTGTAATTCAAACTGGGCCATTTGCGGGTCATAAACGGGAGCCAGCGGCGCTTTCGCGACTTTTGTTGCACCGCCTTTTCCTTTGCCGGTGCCCGAGCCTGATCCGGCTTTAGCCAGGGCAATCCGGGCTTCCTGCCATTGGGTATCAAGTTCATCCATTAAGCCCAGCTTGTAGTTGTAAACCGTCCCGAGACCGTCGGCACCGTACTGGCTGGAAAGCGTGGCAATCTGATCCTGATCACTTTGCAACTCATTCTGCAGAACCGTCTGGCGATCGCGCAGGGCGCTGATCTGCAGACTCTGTGTGGCGGAATCGCCATGGCTGTAGAGTTGACGATAGGCACCGATCACCGCATTGGCACCAATTTGCGCCACGACCGGATCTTTGCTGGTATACGCAACGTAAATTAATTCACTGCCAGGCTTATGCGTAACGGTTAATTCCGAGGCGAACTTAGCCTTGGCCGCGGCATCAATTCCACGGTGCAGGGCCTGCCATTTTGGATTCTGCATGGCAAGATCAATGGTGCGGGAACTCATGATCAGCGCGGTTTGAGAATTTATATACGCACTGAACATGGGCATGGCTTCATTCTGCGATGTTGTATACAGAATGCGGGGCAAATACGGCAAAATACGCACGAGTCCCGTGCTGGTGTAAACCAGCTTGATACTCTTGTACGTTAACACACTGCCGATGGTCGCAAGCACCAGCCCCAGCAGAATGGCCCAGTGGTAGCGGCCAATCAGCAGCCGATGGATCAGCAGCAATGGATTGGCCATCGGTTCGCCGGAATCGGAGAACTGGACGGGTCCGGGAACCATTTCCGGTCTAAGCGACGTTGGCACGTAATCCATATTGTCATTTTGAGGATTCATTGGACACCCCATGTAAAATCGCAGTTATGAGCTTCCAGTTCGCGCCAATCAGATCATGAAATACCTGTAAGCGATCAGCGGGCAGCATGTCGCCAGGCAGCGTTAATTCCACCTGCGCGGCCCCAAAAACGCGTTCATTGAAACTTCCGGAATCATGAAGAAATTCCCGTTCAGTGGCGAGAAATTTTCCGTCCGGCATAATAAAGAAATCATCCACGTATATATGCGATTCAGTATCAAACGCTCCGCGATGAAATTTGTATTCCATGCCCGTGATGGGCGTTTTCTGAATCACCCAGGTTTTGGCCGTTGATTTATCGAGTATCCAACCGTTGCCGGGATAACAATTCGGCGGATAGTGGCCGGAAAGATTGCGGGTATCCGAGCAGTCGATGACCATTAAGGTGGCCTGTTCACCGGTCTTGCTGTTGATAAAATTGCGGCATAAATCCACATTGGGTTGCAGCAGATGTACCGCGGAAAGCGGCAACGGGACGTCACGGCCAATCCAATGACCAAATACCTTCGGCATCTGTTCCGCCAGAGCCTGAACATGAGCCAGATACGCTCCCGCCTGCTTGGGAGGCTTTTCAAAATACGCGCGAGCCTCAATGGCCGCCAGCAATATCACGCAGGCCGCCGCGGGTGCCCAGGTAGACCAGACCGAACAACGGGAGGAGGTTGTACGTTTGCTTAAAACCATAAAATTCCAGTGAAACCGTTTTATCGCCGGTGCAATACGACGATTTGTAAAGCGGAAAATGCCCCCGGTGCCGAGTCCTTTGTGAAACAACATGGGTTGGCCGAGAAGGATCAAACGCCAGGCTGCGCGATGTTCGGTGCCGTTACGACATTTGAATTTGTTGCATTGCTGAGCCTTCCTATGCACTCAACGTGCCACATGCCCATGGCTCACTAACGGAGCAAACCGGGCGCCTCGTCAAGCCCCATGGCGGTTTGCCATTACCCGCTTCGGGCAATTGACTTGATTAATCATAGGCAAGGCCAAAGGGGGCTACCGGAACCGACGCCCAGCGTAAGAGTCGCAAAACACCCCAGAACAATAAAAAGGCAATCGGCAACATAAGCCAGCCGGCAATATTATGAAAATTCTCGGCGGCTGTATGCGGATACTTGCCAAAGACCCACACCGTGGGAACCAGACGGATAATATTGCACAGCAACGCCACCACGGGGCTTAATATCAGAAAAACAGCTCTGGCCCAACGATTCATCGGAATACTCAGCGTGAAGGTGGCCACAAGCACCATAAGGGCAATGGCCATACGCATTCCGTCGCAGGCTTCGGCAATTTCCACTTTTACACCATTAACAATCAGCACATTACCGGCGCGGGAAACCGTTACTCCCACGATTTCCAGAATCTGTTGACTAAGCAGGGCACACAGATGTTCCAGGGGAACGGATATCGCCTGCCGGACCGTGGCCGGCACCGGCACAAGAAACATCAGCATCAGAAACGCTGGAAAAAATTTTCGGACAATATCCACGCCGAGCACGGCGATGGCCGCGCCAAAGGCCATCAGCAAGGAGCCAAAATGCCAAAAGACCGCCATGCCATGATCCACCCCAAAATTGCTGGTAGCAGCGCCAAGCAGCAGCAACACCGGCCCAAGCCAGCGGCCCGTCAGGCGACATTCACGCCAGCGCAGGCGACGGACAAATATCAGCCAAGCCGTCAGGAATGGCACGAGCAATATATGGCTGGAATCCTGATCATTGATGGCAATTGCAAACACATCATGCCAGGCCCGGTGCTGCACCAGCATGGTTAACAGCACCAGTATTCCCGCGGCCACGAGATAACCACGACCAATGCGGTCTTTGGGGGCAACGGCATTCATTTCAGTCACTGCGGCGGTCACGTTTTTCGTTTGGCCTCTTTTAAAGATTCAATCTGGGTTCGGGCGGAATATTCATTCGCTTAGATGACAATCTTATTAGCTGATGTCAAATTTTGACCAAAGCTCCGCTATTGTCGCTTGCGCCAATTTTTAGCGCGAAGGGATCAGGGGAACGGCTTCCCCGAGTTTGCGACGGCGGTTATATGTCGGCTGGCTTACGCCGCCCGAATGCCGTCTCTGGGATTTTCTGCCTCCATCGGCGCATCCTCAAGGACTGCCAGCAGGTCGGCATCTACTTCAACACTGATGGCCTGGCCAAGTATGTCAACCTGCAAAACCAAGCGATCCATTTTCAGTCGGCTTTCCACTACGCCCCGCACACCCTGGAGCGGACCGGATTTTACCTCAACTCGCACCCCCGCGACAAGGTGCGGATGGCGATCAAACGGCTGATCCGCATCCAACGTGCGGGTCAGGCTGAAAAGCTCTTCCGCGATTTTAGCTTGATCAAAAACTGGAATAATGCGTACCAGGCGGTTTGTGCGGTCAGCCGCATAAGCATCTTGAATACCGCTGTGAACAAAGACATAGCCGGGAAACAAGGGAAGCTCTGATTTAACTTTACGTTTGCCGTAGTAAGTGGTTTTGGACACAAGCGGCAAAAGGCATTCAACTTGACGTTCCCGGAAAAAATCGCAAACCACCTTTTCCTGGCGGCTTTTGGTGTGTAAAACAAACCATTTGCGAACACCATCAGCGCTGATGAGCGAACCGGATCCATTGGGATTGACATCCTGCGGTACTGCAGGCAAAGCCCCGGAATTTGACGCAGATACTCCAGTTTCCGGACTTTCCGTGCCACCTGCGCTCTGGGATACTGCTTCGGTCATATTGGGTCCTGCTAACAATTCTCGCCCCTCCATCAACTCTCTATTCACTTTCGCCTGCATGGCTTTACACCCTTACCTATGGGCTTCGCTCATGTATTCGGACATTCATGTCGCGTGCCTTTAACTTTATCGGTTCATTTCAAGCATAAAAATCACGTTTTTCGGACGGTAAAGCCCGGCGGCTTCCCCTGCAGGGAGATCACCGCCGCTTCGACGGTCACCAAAAGCGCAAAGCTCGCGCCATGATTGCCAGAAATATTGCCAGATTGGAACGCTCAACTCAAACATCCTTGCTCTCCGGGATGCCCACATACCAAAGTCCGACTACCACCCCGTGAAGTCAGTCGGATGGGTATTATACCAAGAACAATATCCTCGACCAATATCGTTGCCGTTCACAGCCATAGTTTTTCACATAATCCAGCCGCTGCTCGCGTTAATCGGAGGAAACGCCTATACTGTCGGGCTGTTTTTTTTCCTTGGACTCTGGAGCGTATGGAATGAAAGCGGAGGAACGTCACGAACTGCAACAGAACGATCTGGTCGGAAGTGCGGCCGGATTGTATCTTTTCATTCGTAAATACGGAATTTATGCCCTGCTTGGCATCGCCATTGTTGTTTTGATCATTGAATTGATTCAGCTTCATAAGGCCAATGAACGGCGCAAAGTGGAGGAAGCCGCCATTGGGCTTCAGCAGGCGCAGACGCCCCGACAAATACAAAATACGGTTTTGAACAGCTACAAAGTCCCGGCTATTTCCGCTCAGGCATATATCCGAATCGGCGATTTTTATCTTAATTTGATTGCAATGGG
>JAKAZF010000330.1 GCA_021826605.1 Planctomycetota bacterium
ATCCCGACTTTTTTGAAACGGCCCAATGTGCTGGGTGTCGGCGAGATAGGGCTGCACAAAAACACCCCCCACGAGATGGAGGTTTTCCGTCGCCATGTTCAGCTTGCTATTGACGCCGGCGATGGAGTCCACCGTCTGATACTGATTCATACACCGCATCTTGAGGACAAATGGCGCGGAACACGGTTGATTATTGACATGCTGCGGGATTTCGGATCGGCGATTGATCCATCGCGTGTATTAATTGATCATTGTGAGGAACACACCATCCGTATGGTAAAGGATGCCGGCTTCTGGGCGGGAATGACGGTTTACCCCACCACCAAGGCCACGCCCGAACGCGCTGTGGACATGCTGGAAATATATGGTTCAGACCGGGTATGCATCAACGCCGCCGCTGATTGGGGCGTCAGCGATCCACTGTGGGTCCACCGTACCGCGCTTGAGGCCAGGCGCCGTGGGCACGATCGGTCGGCTCTGATTAAAATATTTCACAACAACCCGGCACAGTTTTTTGGGCAGCACGGCGGCTTTGCCATCCGGCCCGTGGACGTTCTGGACCGCCCGACGCAGCCGCACTGATTTTTCCGGTATCCGCTTACCGACATCAGACGGTCGATGAAATCTTCAACTGCCAACCGATACGCCGATTTTGCCAAATCCATCACCCTGTTCAAGGCAGCGGTGGGCATCGGCGATTTCTTCCAGGCGATAAACTTTATTGATCACCGGTTTAAGTAAATTGCGGTTGATCAGAGCGGTAAGGCGGTCCAGCGTTACCCGGCTTCTGGACAGGAACGAATAGTGCAGCGTAATATTTTTACGATAACCGAGGGCCAATTCCCCGGAAGGATTCACAATCGTAACCATCTGCCCCATCGGACGCACCACTTCCATGCATCGGGCGATCCAGTCAAACCCGGCACAATCCAGCACCACATCTACACCGTCCGGATGTTCCTGTTTAACGACGGCAATGACATCTTCCGCTTGCCGGTCAATCACACGATCGGCACCAAGTGACCGGGCAAGGGCCATATTGGGGCCCGAACAGACGGCCATGACATAGGCACCGGCGCGATGGGCCAATTGAGTGGCAAATGACCCGACACCGCCGGTGCTGTTGATAATTAATACGGTTTGTCCCAGCCGCACATTGGCACGATCAAACAGTGCGCCGTAAGCAGTCATAGCCGCGAGCGGTACGGCGGCGGCTTCAATCCATGACAGTTCCGGCGGCTTTTTGGCGACGATGGCGGCGTCAACAATATTAAATTCGGCATAACTGCCCGGCAGCCCGAACGCCGGAGAATAATACACATCATCCGCTGGGTGAAAATCTGTGACGGCGACACCCACCTTTTCCACCTTGCCAGCGACATCAAATCCCAACACGCTTCCGCTGCCGTAACCAAATGCCCCTGTCTTTCGCAGTTTGGCATCAACCGGATTAACACTCGTCGCCAGCACGCGCACAAGCAATTGATTAGCCCCCAGAGGTGGAAGTGGGATATCGCGCATTTGCAGGTTTTCAGGGCCGCCATTGGCTGTCAATATCATTGCTTTGATGGTGCATCCTCCGCAATAAAAAAGGCCGGGTAACCCCGGCCCTGTTAATCAATATACTAAACCTCGTGGCTGCGCGCTTACGCGCTGAAAGACGAACCGCAACCGCAGGTGTGGGTAGCGTTGGGATTTTTGAAAACAAACCCGCGCCCCATTACTTCATCTTTGAAATCGATTTCGGTTCCGTTAAGGTAGAGGTAACTTTTGCGGTCCGACACCACTTTTACCCCATGCGATTCCATCACTTCATCATTCTCGCTTTGATCGTCGGTCAGATCAAGCACATAGCTGAAGCCGGAACAGCCGCCGCCTTTAACACCAACGCGAAGGGCGACGTTCTCACTGAGGCCCTGCTCTTTCATGATGTTACGAATTTCACGGGCCGCTGTCTCGCTTAACAATATCGACATATATTACTCCTTTCAAAACTACTCGAGATTATAGCATTTTCGGCGTAAAAGTGAAATTGTGCCGGGATTTTTAAAGGGGGCGATAAAGCTGCTCTACGGCCACTCTGAGTAAGTTTTGAATGGACATAATTTATTGGCGGGAGGCCGCTTTACATGGAAGGGAATTGGCCATAAGTTGATGAGGAGGCGATACCTTACGAACCGAAAGGGATTATCCATGAAAGAGCTGTCACATTTCATCCTCGCGGCATTTGTGATTGGTGGAATAGCCACCAGCGGCGTGGCGAAAATGCCCGCGTGGTTTGCCCCCCGTCGCAAACCTGATGCCAAGGTCATTCCAGTTTGGCCGCACCTTAAAGTGCCGATGGATCAGCGCGCGTGGAAGTTGCATAAATGGCCCACCCTGACCGAATACCTGGTCGGCCGTCAACACGCCAATGGTTGTGCGGTGGTGATCTGCCCGGGCGGTGGGTACGTTTACGAGGCAGTTCATCACGAAGGATATGCCATTGCCCAATGGCTTAACAAACTGGGTGTGTCGGCCTTTGTACTTAATTATCGCTTGCCCAATGGCAAGCTGCCACCGAGTGGTGTGCCGTGGCCTTTGCAGGATGTGCGCCGGGCTGTGCAGATTGTGCGTGCCAATGCCCACGCATGGCACATCAATCCCAATGATGTTGGAGTGGCGGGATTTTCGGCCGGCGGCCATGTGGCGGCAATGGCGGGCACGCTTTTTTTGCCGGGCAACCCGAACGCCCCGCGCCGCATTGATCGCTTGAGCACACGCCCAGATTTTCTTATTCTTGGCTATCCAGTTATTTCCATGATACCGGGTATTACACATCCGGGATCGCATAATGCGCTGCTGGGCGAGCATTGTCCGCTGGGAGTGGAGAAATACTTTTCGGCCAATTTAATGGTGACCAAACTGACACCACCCGCATTTATTTGCGTGGCACGTAATGATCCCATCGTCCCGCTGGAAAACAGCTTCAGTTTTTATCGTGCGCTTAAACGTGAACACATCCCTGCGGTATTACATGTGTATGCGACAGGAAAACATGGCTTCGGGCTGGGTGTACCGGGAACAGCATCTGTGCAATGGCCAGCGGCGTGTGTTCAGTGGCTGCGGCAGCGCGGGTACATCCCCCGATAGAAAGTGATTTCGGGATAAGAAGTCATGGTTAACAAATGTTTCTGGCGATGTTTCAAGCAATCAGCCGTCGAGCGGCCGGCGAAAGGGCTTATCCGGAATTCACGCTAACCAAGGTGACACAGGCATTCTTGCCTGTGATTTAGCCCGGAATACAGCGGCACAGACAGGAATGTCTGTGCCACGATGAACATAGCAACTTGGATAAACAGAGCTACGGAATTCCTAATCCCGAATTCACGTCCCGATAAACCAAACTCTGCTACGCAAAAGTAATCTCGGTCGGTATGTGCAAGTGGCCTTGCGCCGGAACAGGTTTTCGGCTACGGATAGTCTTGCCCGATGGGCCGAATAATAAGGTCGTTAATCAGGACATGGGCCGGGCGCGTGACGACATAAGCGATTGCATCGGCAACATCTTCAGGCGTGAGAAGCGTTCCATACTTTTCGATGGTTTTGTAAAAATTATCCCGGTCATACCCGGCAACGGCCTGAAATTCTGATTCCACTACGCCCGGTTTGATGGTGGAAACGCGAATTCCCTTCGAGGCCACCTCGCGACGAAATGCCTCCGCCAGAGACGCCAGTGCCCATTTGCTTGAGCCATAAAAGCCGCTGAACGGAGAAATATGGTGACCGGAGACCGACCCAAGCACCACAATATCGCCACTGCCGCGTTCAAGCATCCACGCCCCACAACGACGCATAAGCCGGGCCGCCGATAGTACATTGAGCTTGTACATCTCCTCCCACTGACTTTCGTCACTGGACAGGAGTCCACCGGCTAAACCTCGGCCCGCATTGACGACGGCAATATCCAGCCTTCCGGTTCTTTCCCGGCATATGGATAGGCACCGATCAATTTCTTCAGACCGCGACATATCGGCTACCACGACGATGGAGTTTCCACCGAACGCTTTAATTTCCCCGGCGACCGCCTGCAATTGTTTTTCACGACGCGCCACAAGCACTACCGTCGCGCCATGCCGGGCGAGTTGCATACCGGCGGCGCGCCCGATTCCACTGCTGGCACCAGTGATTATGGCTGTTTTATTTTTCAGTTTTTCATCCACGATGAGCTCCATATCGTCCGGGATAAACGCCTCGGTCAGCATTATAGCACAGGCAAAGGCGGGAACAGCCCATCATGGCACGCGGCGAATATGACTGGCCTCAGGCGATGCTGGCCAGAGGCACCACCCGGCTGGAGAGATCATTTATTGTATACTGTGTTTCTAAGATTATGGGCAACAGCATGCCGTGGTTGTGTGAAGAATCAAGCAGGAACATATTCCGCCCGATCACACCATGCCCCGAGTCCTGGGCCTGATGTCCGCAAATATACAGGTCTGCCCACCATACTTTTGCC